>CAMHPM010000118.1 GCA_946187025.1 uncultured Prevotellaceae bacterium | reverse complement strand
ATGGGACTCGGGGTGCTGGGCGCTGCATGGGGCACACTGCTTGCATGGCTCACCGGCACACTCATCCTGTTCTACTACATCAGCTTCCGCTCAACGGAGCTGCGACTCAGTTTCCGCGGACGCTGCCGGCCCGAACGCCGTATGCTGAAGAAAGCATGGAAGATAGGTTCGCCGATAGGTATGGAACGCGTCATATCGTGTGCCGCACAAATCACATCGACCATGATTGTGGCACCGCTCGGCACCGTGGCCATCGCTGCCAACGCATTCGGAATCACTATCGAAAGCCTGTGCTACATGCCTGGATACGGCATCGGCGATGCTGCCACCACACTCGTGGGACAAAGTATCGGAGCACAGCGGCCCGACCTCATACGCCGCTTCTCGGTCATAGCCCTTGCACTCGGAGTGGGTGCCATGTCGTTGCTGGCCATTGTGATGTATATATTCGCCCCGGAACTCATGACACTCATGACCCCCGACCTCGGAGTGCGACAACTCACAACCGACGTGCTGCGCATCGAAGCATGGGCCGAACCGCTCTTCGCCACGTCGATTGTGTGCTACAGCATATTCGTGGGTATGGGCAAGACACTCAACCCAAGCTTCATACAACTGGGAAGCATCTGGCTCGTGCGCATTCCGCTCGCAGCCGCCCTGGCAGGTACCATGGGACTGAAAGGTGTGTGGATTGCAATGGCAATCGAACTGTGTGTGCGCGGAATCGTGATGCTGATAAGACTAATTTATAAACTAAGAAATGGAAACAAACAAGACAATAATAAGACAAACTGAATTCGGAGGCGAGCGACCACTCTTCGCCTCACACCACCTGCGTCTGGAGCAGGTGACGATACATGCGGGCGAATCGGCCCTGAAAGAGTGTAGCGACATCGATGCCGTCAAGTGCCGGTTCGAAGGCAAATACCCGTTCTGGCACGTAGATGGCTTCACGGTGAAAGACTGCAAATTCACCGAAGGAGCAAGGGCTGCGCTGTGGTACTCGAAACATCTCGACATGCGCGACACGCTGGTCGAGGCCCCGAAGATGTTCCGCGACATGGAAGACCTGAGCCTCACCAACGTAAATCTGCCCAACGCCGCCGAAACCCTGTGGCATTGCAAGGGCATACGCCTCGAAAATGTGGAGGCCGACCATGCCGACTACATATTCATGCACTGCCAGGACATCGAGATAGACCACTTCAAGCTGAACGGAAACTATTCGTTCCAGTATGCAAAGAACATCGTCATACGCAACTCGACACTCAACACCAAGGATGCCTTCTGGAACACGGAGAACGTGACCGTATATGACTCGACCGTCAGCGGAGAGTACCTGGGATGGCACAGCCACAACCTGCGACTCGTGAACTGTCATATCGAAGGCACACAACCACTGTGCTATGCCCACAACCTGGTGCTCGAAAACTGCACGTTCGGTCCCGACGCCGACCTCGCATTCGAGTACAGCGAGGTGAGAGCCGACGTGAAGGGACACATCACCAGCGTGAAGAACCCGCGCACCGGAAGCATACAAGCCGGCAGCATTGGCGAAATCATAATCGACCAGAACATAAAGGCACCGGCCGATTGCAAGATAAGTACAACTTAAAACAAACAACAAAGACTATGAATACACGGATTTGCATATTGAGCCTCCTCATGATGTTTGCTTCCATCATGACAGCACAGGAAGAGGTGGCAGCCGACTCGGCAGTCGTGCCAGCCGACTCGCTCGTGAAAGCACTACAGAGTCAGGTGCAGGAGTTGGAACTGCAACGCATCATGATGCAGGAACAACTTGATAAGAGCGGACAGAGTGCCCGGGAAGACTCGATACGACAAGCCAACCGTGTGGCACGAATCGACTCATTGCGCAACATCACCGAAGGCTCGCCTCTCATAATTGAGGACGACACATTGTTTGTCATTTATGCGCGCAAGGGTGGAACTCTGCCCGAACAGAGAGTGGAGTATGCAAAGGACAAGATTCTGAGCTACGGAAAACGCATCACGCTGTTTGTCGATTCAATCTATGTGTTCGACAGTGAATACTCAACAGACATCATGGTGGCCGACGAGATGGTGCTCAGCATCACCGACACCGACGGCCTCTGGCAAAACACCACACGTCAGGATCTGGCCGGACAGTATTGCGCTATAATACGCGACAAGGTGAAGCAACTGCACGACGAATACGGCCTGCAGCAGAAACTGCTCGGACTCCTGTTTGTCGTAATTATTATCGTAGTTCAATTATTGCTCATCTGGCTCACCAACTGGCTCTACCGCCATTGGCGCTTACGACTGGTACGACGCCTGTTGCGTATAAGCCAGCCGTTGAGCATCAAGACCTACGAAATACTGCCGCCACACCGACAGGGAATCGTGTTCCTTGCTGCATTCCGCCTGCTCAGGCTTATCATCATCATCATGCAGCTCATCATCAGCATTCCGCTGCTCTTCTCGGTGTTCCCAGAGACAAAATCGCTCACATATACTTTGTTCGGATATATTTGGAACCCACTGAAAGACATACTCGCATCGGTGGTGGGCTTCGTGCCAAACCTTTTCAAGATCATCATCATCATCCTGTGTATGCGCTACATAGTGATGGCACTGCGATATCTGGCCAATGAGGTAGGCTCGGGACGACTCAAGATAAACGGATTCTACACCGACTGGGCTCAACCTACGTTCTACATCATACGTCTGCTTTGCTACTCGTTCATGATTGTAATGATATGGCCGCTGCTACCTGGCTCAGAATCGAAGGTGTTCGAAGGGGTGTCGGTATTCATTGGTCTCATCATATCGCTCGGATCATCGTCTATCATAGGCAATATCATGGCCGGTATGGTGATGACTTATATGCGTCCGTTCCATAAAGGCGATTTCATTCGATATGGTGACACAGAGGGTTTCGTGATAGAGAAAACGGTACTCGTAACCAGATTGCGCACACGTAAAAACGAAGTCATAACCATACCGAACTCAACCTTGCTCAGCTCGCAGACATCGAACTTCACTTTCGCTGCCCACAACTATGGAGTGATTGTTCACACCAAGGTCACAATAGGCTACGACATGAAATGGGCCGACATACGTGCATTGCTCATCGAGGCTGCCGACAAGACGCCAGGCCTACAGAAGAAACCTGAACCATTTGTGAGAATCACAGCACTCGACGATTTCTATGTGGAATATGAAATAAACGCATTTACACGCAAAGCCGAGACATTGTCCGACATCTACTCCGCACTGCACCAGAACATCCTCGACTCGTTCCACACGGCAGGAGTGGAAATCATGTCGCCGCACATCTTTGCCCACAGGCAGAACCTCGACTTGCAGATACCTGCCGAAGACCAGGCAAACAAGTAAAAAAAGGAAGTCCCAAAGCTCTGTTTCAAAGCTTTGGGACTTCTTTTGTACGCCTGATAGGACTCGAACCTACACGCTGTAAAGCACTAGATCCTAAGTCTAGCGTGTCTACCAATTCCACCACAAGCGCATTATGTTATCATTAGTTTGACGCTGCAAAGTTACAAAATAATTCATAATGCACAATGCATAATGAATAATAAATATGAAAAAAAAGCGCGCTACGTGAATTAAAAGGGCTTTATAGCACTTCTGGCAACGTGTGCAACTTCATCGAGTTTGATGCCTTGATAAGGATTGTGCGACCTTCAATAGGGCTGGCTGCGAGTGCCGCCTTCACTTCGTCAACATCGGCAAAGAAGAGGATGTTGGCCGAATAGTCGGGCAGGTCCTTGGCTGCTTCGCGAAACTCATTGCCTACGAGCCATGCCATAGGGAACGCACATTCATAAACCTTCTGCAACACCTTGCTGTGCAGTTTGCGGCTCTCCTCGCCCAGTTCGCCCATATCGCCCAGTATCACCATCTTGTTCTTCAGGTCGAGGTGACGGAAGTTGTCGAGCGCGGCCTTCATGCTTGTAGGGTTGGCATTGTAGGCATCGACTATGAGGGTGTTATGCTCCGTCTGCTTCAGTTGTGAACGTCCCATCGACGGGGTATAGGCCTCGAGTGCATCGATCATGTCGTCGAGCTCCACACCGAAATGCTGACCCACGGCCAGTGCTGCCAATACGTTTATCTTGTTGTAGTCGCCGATGAGCTTCGTGTGTATGGTGCGTCCTTCGTAGTTGATGTTCATGTATGGGTCGCACGACTCCACCGTCCCCTCATTGCCGTATGGAATCATCTGGAGTCCCGGTGCAATACTCATGAGGTGCTCGTTGGTCTCATCTACAAACGCATGACCATCGTGCAGACGCAGGTAGTCGTAGAGTTCACCCTTGGTATGTAGCACCCCCTCGAACGAGCCGAACCCCTGCAGGTGGGCAGTACCCACGGTGGTGATGAGTCCGTAGTCGGGTTCCACGATGTTCACCAGCGTCTTTATCTCGCCCGGATGGTTGGCACCCATCTCAATCACCGCAACCTGATGCTGGTGGGTGAGTCGGAGCAGAGTCTTAGGCACTCCGATGTGGTTGTTGAAGTTGCCCTGAGTGTAGAGCACATTATATTTCTTTGCCAGCACGGCAGCCGTCAGTTCCTTGGTTGTGGTCTTTCCGTTGGTGCCAGTGATGCCTATAACCGGTATTCCGAGTTTGCGGCGATGATAGCGAGCCAGGTCCTGCAAGGCAGTGAGGCAGTCGTCCACCAGCACGATGCGCGGATTGCCTTCCTCGGCATACTCAGGATTATCCACCACGGCAAAGCTGCAGCCAGCCTCGAGTGCAGCCCGTGCATACTGGTTACCATCGAATGTCTCGCCTTTCAGTGCGAAGAATATCGACCCTTCGGGGCAGTCACGACTGTCGGTCGTAACCACCGGATGCGCCACGAACAGCGCGTATAGTTGTTCTGTCTGTGTCATATACTTATCTAATTTTCCATGCAAAGATACGAGTTTTGTTCGAGACGACGAAGGAATAACGAAAAAATGAAAAACGAATGATGAAAATATGAAACGCAGATAACGAATTGCAACAATCAAACACCCGTTTTTGCTTTCCCATCATCAACTTTTCACTGTTTTGTTTCATCGTTATTATATTATTGCTTATCTTTGCCAATAAAACTGGAAACGTATGAAAATTAATCGTAAGGTATTGAAATTCGGCTTTGTTGTCGTAGGTCTGCTGGTTTTGCTGGTGGCAGGCATTGGTGCATATCTGTTTTTTTCGATGAGTAAGGCTATGCGTGATGGTGGGTATGTTGAGGATTGGGATGATACCGATGGAACGGTGATGCTGGATATTTGCTATGGTGACAAGACTTTGAATGCGTTTGACATGTTTGTGCCGGCAAATATGCAGAATGCTGATTCGGCAGCTTTGATGTTGTTCATTCATGGCGGCTCATGGATGGGAGGCGACAAGGCTGATGAGCACTATGCTTGCCGACGATATGCCAAGCGTGGGGCGGTGACTGTGAGCATGAATTACTCTCTGTTGGGAAAACCTGATAATCCTGAAGCTTCGTTGCCAATGATGCTGTCTGAGATTGGGCAGTGCATATCAAAGGTTGTTGATAAGGCTGCCGAACGTGGCATCAGCTTACGACAGATGTCGATAAGTGGTACTTCGGCTGGCGGGCATCTTGCATTGCTTTATGCCATGAGCAGGGGAGAGGAATGTGCTCTTCCAATCAGGTTTGTTGCGGAGAAGGTTGGCCCGGTTGACTTCGATTTGCTCTTCCCTGCTGATTCTATTCAGTTTGTTCAGTTGCTTGCTCAAGCAGATACGGATAAATTGAATGATGTCAAGCAGATGTTTTTTGCGATGTCGGG
>CAMHPM010000117.1 GCA_946187025.1 uncultured Prevotellaceae bacterium | reverse complement strand
TCGCACAAAAATCGACAACGCTCTATATCAAGCGCTATTTCCCCCGGAAAAATGCCTATCAGAATGCTGTTACAAAGCTGGAAGGGCTGAACCGCGAGAACAAGCTGCTGATGGACATCACCGACGAGGATATAGAAAAGTATATCAGGCAGAATTCGGAGAATGTATCGCAGCAGGCAATAGCCGACCTAATTATTGGCACATGGCTGTTGAATAAGGATACCATCACGTTTCATGAGGACAACACCTTCGAAAGGACTTGGGTCGCAGAGTTCCAGGTGGAGATTCAACTCGAGAAGGATCAGAAAGAGGTCTTAGTGTTGGTTCCAACGGCCTTCTGCACGAAAGGGCAGTGGACGCTGAATGGCGACACGCTGACATACGACTGCGATAACAGTAGTGCAGAAATGCTTTCGTTTGACTTGGACACGAGCAATTTCCCGCAGTCGACATTGGAACGCATGAAAGACAGCATGGAATTCGGTAAAGAAGTGATGAGGAGAAGCATCCTGGAAAATTTCCGGCAACAGACCTTGAAGTTTGATGAGGTTGTTTCGTTTGACAAGAGCGGCAACACGATGGTGTGGACACATGAGGAATCAACCCCTGCCGGCAACAAACAAACGACTTCTATGCAACTATACAGGAAACCGGAATAAGATGAAGTTATGAGAAAGATTCTATTGGCGGCAGCGGCCTTATGCTGCATGACAATGAGCATGATGGCGGAACCCGTTTCGCCGAGTGTAGCACGAAAGGCCGCTGCAAAGTACTGATTAAGTGAGCGCAAAGCAAAAACATGCTTTTGTTTTGCCGAACGTGAAGCACTAAGACGTCAGTCACAGTGCTGGTTAAGTAAACACGAACCGTTCATAAGCAACCTATGACAGAATTAGAGAAATGTATGGCGGGGGAACTATACGACTGCCATGCGCCGGAATTTCTGAAAGGGAAGGCACGGGCATCAGCATGGTGTGCCCGATACAATGCCATTCCTTACGAACGGCGAAGCGAACGCTACAGTATGCTCGCAGAGCTGTTCGGCGCAGTGGGTTCGAATGTCAGTGTTGGCGATGGTTTCACATGTGGTTTCGGTACGAACATATATATAGGCTCCAACGTAAGCATCAACCTTAACTGTACGTTTATCGACTGCAACCGCATCACCATCGGCAACGACGTACTGATTGCCCCATGTGTTCATCTCACCACTGCCACCCATCCAGTAGAACTGGCCGAACGACTCACACACAACTGGTCGCCCGACAGCGGTGAATATCGCTGGCGTACTTATGCCCTGCCCATCAAGATTGGGAACGGATGCTGGATAGGTGCCAACGTGGTTGTACTGCCCGGTGTGACTATAGGCGACGGGACTGTAATCGGAGCTGGCTCAGTAGTGACAAAAGACATACCTGCAAACGTGGTAGCCACAGGCAATCCATGCCGGGTGATAAGGGAGATAAACCGCTAATCTGCAACTCATGACAGCAACCCGACTCATACTCATATATCTCGTAGCCATCAACGTGATTACGTTCTTCGTTTACGGAATCGACAAATGGAAAGCCAGGCGCTCGAAATGGCGGATACCCGAAGCCACGTTGCTGGGATTGGCCATCGTGGGAGGCAGCTTCGGCGCATGGCTCGGCATGAAAACATGGCATCACAAGACGTTGCACAAGAAGTTCAAGTATGGCATTCCGCTGATACTGATTGCCCAGGCAGCATTAGCCATCCTCTGTTCGTGCAGAACGCCAAAATCGGTCATAAATCAAGCAGAGCTGCATTCCACCACAGAGCAAGCCGATACAATCCCCGTCATGGCCGAGCATTCGCCCGACGTGTTTCTTGTGATGTATGATGCCGAAACAGGGAAAGAGCCACTGCTGAAAGCCATCAAAGACTACGGATGTGAAGTCGTCTATGACTACAAAATCATCAACGGCATGGCATTGAAGAAGCCTCAAAGCAAATCGCTCGAAGCAACGATGCAACACTTCAAAGCCGTCAAAGGCGTACTGACGGTGGAATACGACCACATCACCCGCCTCACCGACCCAGTGAAACCACGGTTGGAGACGAAATGAGTAATTGGAAAAACCGAGAATGAGAATGAAAATAAGACAAACTATCGATGCCGTTTTCCGTGTAAGTATTTATAGCTGTCGATTCGTTTCTTCAGCAGTTTATGGAGATGTGTCGGCATGAAAAGACAATAGAAATATGCAGTAGCCTTGGCATGTGAATAGCCAAGCACTTTTTCATAAATACGGATGTTGTACTTAATCAAACCAATCTTATTGCTCGACACTGAATTATTGCGCACCATGTAATACACCAGAGGTTCCTGCAACCCACATGCCTTACAGTTGCTGTCACGTAATATGGTCAGGAACAGCCCCCAGTCCTGACGTTTACGAATAAAAGGCATAAAATATTTGCGACCAAGCACCTTGGTATCATATACTGCCGTTGAACATCCAATTTTGTTATCATGCTTTAATTTGGCAAAAGTCATACGTTTAGGTGCAACAGTAAGTCCAATGTCACGTCCGTTCTCGTCTCGCATTATATACGATGTATAGCAGAGTCCGCATTCATGCTCTCTCATAAATGCAATCTGCCTTTCTAATTTTTCTGGAAACCAACAATCATCGCTGTCGCAGAACGCTATGTAGCGGCCTCGGGCACGGCGTATGGACTGGTCGCGTGCAAATCCCGGGCCCTTGTTCTCGTCAAGGAAGAGCACATCAACGCGATTGTCCTGTTCCATGTAGCGCTGTAGGATGACATGTGTCTCCTCATCTGTCGAATGGTCGTCGGTGATGAGGAGTTCCAGGTTACTGTATGTCTGGTTTAGGATACTGTCGATGCTTGCACACAGTCCTCGTCCTGAGTTGTATGTCGGCATTATGACAGATACCATATTGTCGTGCATGTCGATAATCAATTTATTTGGTGCAAAGTTAAGAAAAAATCGTGTAATGTGTAAATCATAAATAATATTTTTACCAAAGACATTCATAAAACACAAGACAAAATGATATTTTTAGACTTTTATAAATCATATATCAGTTCTTTTTCCTAAATTTGTAAAAATTTACATCAACATGAGGAAATATATACTGCTTGCACTTGGCTCCGTATTATTATCATCATTGTTCATCCTTAACAGAAAAGAAGAGGAAGTTGCCACAAAATACAAGCTTGTATTTAGCGACGAATTCAAGGGTCGCAATGGCTCTCAGCCCGACACGACAAAATGGGTTCGCTCAGAGCGGGGCCCCAGCACCTGGAACCGCTGGATAAGTAACAGCAAAGATGTCGTCTATATTAAAAATGGGTCTTTAGTGTGTCGTGCCATTCCCAACCATGACCTTCATGCTGATACGGCACAAATGCTTACCGGAGCCATAGAGACCTATGGCAAATTTGACTTTCAATATGGAAAGGTTGAAGTAAGAATGAAGACTAACACCATGCCAGGCAATTTTCCTGCAGTATGGATGAAACCTGTGGAAAACAAGATAGATGACGTGTACAAATATGGTGAGATTGATATCATCGAAGTAATCGGAAATGACGGCAAATCGTCGCATGCTGTACATACCCACCAGTCGCACATGCTAAGGAAGGCCTCTCCCTACATAATCAAGACCAGCACCAACGTGAGAAAGTGGCACGTATATGGCATGGAATGGACCAAGGACTACATTGTCTGGACAGTTGACGGTCGTGAGGTAGGTAGGTTTAAGAAATCGGAAGACAAGGATGACATTGCCGACGACCAGTGGACATTCGACCGAGCATTCTACCTGCGACTCAACCAAAGTGTAGGTAACGGCAGTGAAAAACGAACCACACCAATCACTAACAAGATTTACGAAACACACTTTGACTGGATTCGGGTATATCAAGCTGAAGAATAACGAATCAAAATGTTTAACACTCATCAATGAATTTAAGTATGCTTGCTGATTATACGACTTATCCCCTTCTGTCACTCATTACGGCTTTCATCGGTTCACAAATACAGATGTCAGAGCTGTCACTGTTAACACGGCATTATAACTACAAGATACAGTTACCCCAATGTATGACATACGCATCGATAATACTATCTGTTGCAGTAATACTTTGTGAGGTGTGTATCTGCGGTTTTCATGCCCTCATCCTTGTCGAGATTGTTGCGTGCATCTTATTATGGCTGATTGCCGAGTATATACTCTCCAAGTTATCTCCACACAGATTGGCTGTGAGCATAATGTGGCGCATAAGCCTTATCATCGTCATGGCATGCACATTGCTCACTTGGAGTTTTCCATCACTTGTTCCATTCGTCGCCATAGGCATCTGCTTCAGAAACTCTCCATTAGGTTGCGTCCATGGCAAACCGTTTTTCCTTGCATATAGGCTAAGACGCCATCCTCAGCCTTCACCCCACTCAAAGCATTCTCTGTCAATACCACAGGCTGACTACGTATCAAGTAAAAAACATATAGATGTAAGCACACATGGCATCCTGCCAGGGACAGGGAAAGACGTATTGCCAATGGTGCAGGCACTTATAGACGATATAGGACAAAATGGTGGTGGCACGCTCTTTTTTCCTAAAGGGCGTTACATGTTTAACATGTCGGGGGATAAATCTTTCTTGCAAATCAATCATTCGCACATATCAATCGAGGGCGAATGTGACCGAGCAGGACACATACTCACGACATTTGTAAACTGCGGCACGACCGTACAAGGGCATAGAAACCCCTGGCTTTCACCTTTCTTCATAACAACAGGAGAGGCATTGCAGCCGAGCAACATTTTTTGGGGACTCGACTTTCGTCGTCCCAAACACATACACATGGAAAGCAGTTCGCTGTCCGACCCAGGCAGCGACGGACACATTCTCACACCACCCTTTGCTACAATTGTTACGACCGACTCGATGGCAGGCGAAACAATACTGCATGTGGAAGACAGCTCTGCCATTGGGCAATACATAATGTTGGGCATGTACAATACAACCCCCGACGGTAATCTAATAAAAGAACTCCTGGGTGTGGTAACTCTGCGCCCTGAATGGCTCACGGCACACCGAGCCGGCCAAGAGGAAGCTCCTTCATTTCAGTGGCTGACCGAGGTAAGACGAGTTATCGACTCCCACACCATAGAGCTCTGCCAACCATTGCTAAGAGATTGCCCCATGAAGTACAAGCCAGCAATATTCAATGTCGAGATGCTTGAAGACATACATATACGGAACGTAAGCATAAGCAGTCGTTGGAATGGTCTTTTCCATCATCATGGAATCCCCCTATATTACAGTGTGGCACAAGCTCAGGAGATGGACTACGGCTGGAACGGCATTAACATGAAACGTGCAGCACACAGTAGCATATACAATGTTGAGATACGCAACTTTACAAACCCATTATACATACAAGACAGTTACGATACAAACATCAGCCACGCCATCATTGACGGGTACGACGGACATCAAGGACTGAAAGCCTATTGCCACACAAGCAACTGTATATTTAGTAACATAACATTCAGATGTCATTTTGCAGACATGATGGGCGGCGAGGGCAATGCCTACGCCAACACGTTCAGGCAAATACACTACGTGAATCCTACATTCAATCCTGTTGATTACGACTTTCACGGATTTGGAGAGGGGCCGATGAGTCCACCTGCATATAATCTGTTTGACCATGATAGTGGATTCAGATACATTAAAGGAGCTGGTGCTGTATTCATGCAACCTGCGACCGGCATAGGCAATACATGGAAAGACTGCACATGGGAAGGCAACAGAATTGACACCATGGTATTCTAT
>CAMHPM010000116.1 GCA_946187025.1 uncultured Prevotellaceae bacterium | reverse complement strand
CTTTTAACTTCCCTTTAACTTCCCTTTATATAAATAATAATGTGTGAAAGGATGCTTGTAATAACAGGTTCTGCCCCCTAAAAAACATAAAAAACTGTTAAATGTTTGTTGATGTCAGGAATTCTCCATAACTTTGCATGATTTTAGGACTAAGCCAACATAAATATGACAAAACAAATGAAATACTTGTCGGTCAGCCTGGCAATCGTCGTGAGCCTGCTTGCAGGTTGCACAGACGAAAAGGCCGCTGACTATGTGACCGTGGTGCCGGCCGATGCCGACGCCGTTGCAGCCGTCAGACTCGACGAACTGGTGCGCAAGAGCGATGTGACACGCACGATATGGTATAAGCTCGCATTGAGCAACCTCAGTAAGAACCAAGCCCTTGCCGGCGGCGCCAGCGAGGCATTGGTGGCATTTGCCAAAGACCCGTCGGTGATGGGCGTGGATTTCAGCAAGGCAGCCTATCTGTTTAAGGTGGGCGACCAAGTGGGACTGTCGCTCAAGGTTGACGACTCGTCACTGCTCGATGAGTTTGTGTCGCGACTTGCAGGGTGGGGCGTATGTAGCAAAGTGAAACAACATGACGACCTGGCATGGAGTCGCCTGCTCGACGAGGTAAACATGGTGTGGAACGACAATACGCTGCTCATGATGTACTCACAGGCCCAGCTGGTCAACGACCGCACGATGCTTGCACTCATGACCCAGCCGGCCGACCAGTCGTTTGCTGCAACCAGTCGGTTCAATCAACTGAAGGAAACAAAGGGCGACGACATAAGCCTGTATGTGAATCTCGCTGTTGCACCCGACGGAGTGAAAGACGCTATGCGGCCAATGATGCCTGCAGGCGCAAAATACTCGGATGTGGAACTCGTGGCAGGACTCGATTTCCAAAATGGCAGTGTAACACTCAGCTCGCTTATGTTCAGCTCCAACGACAAGATTCAGGCCGAGATAGACAAGAAGTATTCAGCCCTGAAACCTATAGGCACAGGTTTCGTCAACAAGATTCCACGTGGAAGTACAGCGTGGATGCTCTTCGGCGCCGACGGAACCACACTGCTCAACCTGCTGAAAAGTCTGCCAGGCATGAAGGAAAAACTGCTTGCCGCAGGACTTGGTGTGGATGTCGAGGCTATGATTCGTGCCATCGATGGCGACGTGATGCTCGTAACCCATACCAACGCAAACGACATACATGAGGACCTCAATATGAGGATGTATGCCGAAGTGGCCAATACCGACTTCATGGCCGATGCCGACTACTGGATGGAATCGGCGCGCGACTACGGAATAAAACTCAACCAACTGGCCGAGGGCGAATACAGCATACATGCCGACGACACCGACTTCTTCATGGCTGCCGCCGACAAGACACTCTATTTCGGCAATTCACGCTACGAAGCCCTGCAGGCTCAGGGACAAAATGCTTTTGCCGGCGAGATAAGCGGCAAGAACATGTTTATGATGTTCGACGCATCGAAGCTGAACCCCAAGCTATCGACCATTACGGCTGCATCGGCACGCAGCGGCGAGCTCGTCGTGACAGTCAATATGGCAAACAAAAACAACAATATCATTGCAGAACTGCTCCATGTCGTATTAGGACAATTATGGTAGTTCTGAATATTCCTCTGTTTTCGCCATCAGGAGCAGTTTGCTATTATTGACGGAACAATAACATCAATACATACGAATGGACAAAATACAACTTCACAATATCCTGCCGCAGGTGTTTGCATCGCGCACCGATGTGGCAAGCGATGTGTGGCAGAAAGACGTGAACCTGGAACGAGACCGCCTCTATCTGGTCGAGGCTAATTCGGGTACAGGCAAGTCGTCGCTATGCAGCTACATCTACGGCTACCGTCACGATTACGACGGACAAATCTTGTTCGACCACACCGACATATCTACACTCGGAACACGAGAGTGGGTGGAACTACGTCAGCGCCACCTGTCGCTCCTGTGGCAAGAGCTACGCTTGTTTCCCGAACTCACGGCATGGGAGAACATCGAGATAAAAAACAAGCTGACAGGCTTCCAGACCGCCCGACAGGTTGACGAGTGGTTCGACCGCCTCGGAATAGCCGACCGCAAACACACACGGGTGGCACGTATGTCGTTCGGACAGCAACAACGCGTTGCACTCATACGTGCATTGTGTCAGCCGTTCGACTTCATTTTCGTTGATGAACCCATAAGCCACCTCGACGATACCAACTCACAGATTGTGGGTGAACTGCTCACAGCCGAGGCTCGCCGACAGGGAGCAGGTGTGGTGGTCACAAGTATTGGTAAACATATAGAACTGAACTACGACAAAACATTAGCACTATGAACCTCGTCTGGAAACTATTGCGCAAGCATATAAGCATACCACAGCTGGCAGGCTTTGCCCTGGCCAACCTGGCAGGCATGACAATCGTCATGCTGGGCCTTCAGTTCTATACCGATACGCAGGCCGTGTATAGGTCGGAAGACAGCTTCATGAAATCCACCTACATCATCATCAACAAACCAGTCAGCACCATTCAGGCACTCACCGGCCGGTCGTCGGTTTTCACTCTGGGCGAGATTCAGAAACTGGCAGAACAGCCATTTGTGGAACGTATGGGCAAGTTCGCTTCGTCGGCATTCGATGTGAAGGCAACATTCGGCCTCGACGCAACAACCAACTTTTCGACCGAAATGTTCTTTGAGGCAGTGCCCGACGAGTTTGTAGATGTCAATACCGACGATTGGACATACAAAGCGGGAGAGCGCGAGGTGCCAATCATCCTGCCTCGCAACTATCTCGACCTCTATAACTTTGGATATGCACAGAGCCGCAACCTGCCAAAGTTGTCGGAAGGAGTGTTGGGGGCAATACGAATCGGAATCGAAGTGTCGGGAGGACGCCGGCAAGACTTCGACGGACGTATCGTCGGATTCAGCAACCGGCTGAACACGATATTGGTGCCGTGGAGTTTCATGAATTGGGCGAATGTCGAATATGCAGGGACCACCGACGCTGCACCGACACGACTCATAGCCGAAGTGGGCAACCCAGCCGACGAACGTATTGCTGCATACCTGCAAGACAATAATTACGAAACCGACCGTGACAAGCTCGATGCAAGCAAGACTACATACATGTTGCGCCTCATCGTGGGAATCGTGATGACCGTAGGACTCGTCATCTGCATCCTGTCGCTCTACATCCTTATGCTTTCGGTATATCTGCTGGTAGAGAAAAACAGCACGAAACTCGAAAACCTGTTGCTCATCGGCTACAGCCCGGCACGTGTCGCAATGCCTTACCAACTGCTCACTGTAGGCCTGAACCTACTTGTGCTCGTTCTGGCAACAGTGCTGCTCATTGTCATACGACAATACTATCTTGACATGTTCCGCTCGTTCTTCCCAGACTTCAATGTCCCGGCCATCAGTACGGCTGTCGGGGTGGGAGTGGTATTGCTGCTCATTGTCTCAATATTCAACATTATAACAATATACACAAAAGTGATGACTATATGGAAAAGGAAAAACTGATAGATCTCTACCAACAAGTGACAGGAAAGAAGCCTGTAACTGTCGAACATCTGTTTGGCGGCGGAGGCAGCAGCCGCAAATATTTCTGCATGACAGGCGAAGACGGGCAAAGCATATATGGTGTGGTGAGCAAATCGCCAGGCGAGAACCTTGCATTTTGTAAACTGGCCAAGCTGTTTGCCGAGAAAGGACTGCCCGTACCACATGTATATGGCATAAGTGAAGACCACACATGCTATCTGCAGGAAAACCTCGGTACGCAGACTCTGCAGGAATATATACGAGCCAACCGCAATGCCGAAGGCCAGTATAATGAGGCAGCACGCCAGATGTTGCGGCGAGTCATTGCCGACCTGCCACACTTCCAGTATAAGGGTGCAAGCGGATATGTGTTCCAGCAGTGCTACCCTGTGGCTTCGATGGATGCCATGAGTATCATGTTCGACCTCAATTACTTCAAATACTGCTTTGTCAAGCTGCGTGGCATCGAATTCAACGAGGTGAAGTTGCAGGAAGACTTCCAGAAACTCACGGTCGAATTGCTGGCAGAAAACAACAACACGTTTATGTATCGCGATTTCCAGTCGCGAAACGTGATGATAGTAGATGGCACCCCTCGCTATATCGACTTCCAGGGAGGTCGCCGCGGACCTATATACTATGACGTGGCATCGTTCCTGTGGCAAGCTTCGGCCAACTATCCGGAAGATCTGAAGAACGAACTCATCGACGTGTATCTCACGTCGCTCATGCAGTATCGCACAATCAGTCGTGAGGAATTTGTGCGACATCTCCGGCTCTTCGTCCTCTTCCGCACCATGCAGGTGCTGGGTGCCTATGGATTCCGTGGGTTGTGGGAGAAGAAGCAGCACTTCGTGCAGAGCATTCCGCCGGCAATCAACAACCTGGAGTGGCTGGTGAAGAAGGGTGTTATCAACGACTACCCATACCTGAAGCAAGTGGCAGAACTGCTTATCGACGACGAGCATCGGCGCAAATTCGATCCTTCTCAGTCGAAGAAACCAAACCTGGTGGTAAGGGTATTCAGCTTTGCATACAAGAACGGACTGCCACAAGACGAGAGTGGAAACGGTGGTGGATATGTGTTTGACTGCCGCGGTACCAACAATCCAGGCCGGTATATAGAGTATAAATACATGACAGGACGCGATAAGCCAGTAATCGACTTCCTCGAAAAGGATGGCGAGATACTCAGTTTTCTCGAACACATCTATCCTGTCGTCGATTTCCATGCACAGCGATTCATCGAACGCGACTTCACAAGCCTGATGGTTTCGTTCGGATGCACTGGCGGCCAGCATCGCAGTGTCTATTGTGCTCAGCAGATGGCATGGCATCTTCACGAGAAATTCGGAGTGAAGGTGATACTCACTCATAGGGAACAAGGCATAACAGAGGTGTTGGAATAAAAGGTATAGCACTAAAGATATGAACATACTCATACTTGCTGCAGGACTGGGAACACGTCTGCGGCCACTCACCGACACGATGCCAAAAGCCCTGGTGCCGGTTGGAGGCAAGCCATTGCTACAAATACTGATAGAGAAAATCAAACGACAGTGTGACGACCCTCACGTTGTAATCAACATACACCATCACGGACAGCAAATAATAGACTTTGTCGAAGCTAACCACTCGTTCGACATTCCAATAGCCATTAGCGACGAACGCAACCAACTGCTCGATACTGGCGGAGCGATAAAAAAAGCAATGCCGTTGTTCCGACAGCCCGCCCCTGTGTTGATACACAATGTCGATATATTGTCCGACATAAACCTGCCGGATGTTTATCATGCACACCTTTCTGGGGCAGACCGCCTTGCCACGCTCGTGGTGAGTCGCCGTAACACGTCGCGATACCTGTTATTCGGTTCCGACTCGTGTCTTGCTGGATGGACCAATGTGTCAACGGGAGAGGTGAGGTCGCCATACAACGACTTGGAGCCTGAGAAATACGACCGATATGCATTCTCGGGCATACATGTGGTCGCGCCACAGATTGCTGAACTGATGAGCGGTTGGCCCGAGCGGTTTTCAATCATCGACTTCTACCTCTCTGTATGCCATCGCACGAAAGTGGCAGCTCACGTGATGGAAGGAATGCAGCTGGTGGATGTGGGGAAACTTGATACTCTGGCTCAAGCAGAAAATGCCATCACTACCATGCATATTGCGTGATATGAGTGATGAATGTTCTAATATTCAATAAATAAACAACAGTTAAAGGGCACGGTTTAATTTTAAATTCGTACCTTTGTACCGCAAAATAACACACACAAATAATTATGATACGCATAGCAGTCCAGT
>CAMHPM010000115.1 GCA_946187025.1 uncultured Prevotellaceae bacterium | reverse complement strand
GATTTTTTTTGCATCGATCTGGAGGTAGCGGTGCAGTGCGTCGGCACGGTCTTTTATGTCTTTCAGTTGTTCGGCTGTTATCATGATTGCATAATTTGGTTGCAAAGGTAGCAAATAAAATCCACAATGCCTTGCCTGCGAAGCATAAATCATGGTTACGTGGAGTCAAAAGTGGCATAAAAGAACGAAAAATGCTATTGTGGTTGCTATATTAATTATGTGTTGTGTATCACGGATTATGATTTATTTCGTAACTTTGCAACAAGAAAACATGAATTGAAAATGACTATATCAGAAAGAACTACGGATGCTGTGGAGTTGCTTCGCAGGTTGGTTGCTGTGCCGAGTGTCAGTCGCGACGAGGCAGGTGCCGCCGATGTTGTCGAGGCATACCTCCGTCAGCATGGTTTGCGTCCATGTCGCAAGGGTAATAATGTGTGGGTGGTTGGCGAGCAGAGGGCCGATGGCCGTCCCACGGTTTTGCTCGATGCCCATATTGACACTGTTCGTCCTGCCCCGGGTTGGAAGCGCGACCCGTTCTGCCCTACACTCGAAGGCGACCGCTTGTATGGTCTCGGCACTAACGACGATGGTGGTAGCCTGGTGAGCCTGATGCAGGCGTTCCTACACATCACCGACCCGGCAGCGGCCTCCGGCTTCCCTTCAGCGCCCAACCTTATATTCATGGCCTCGTGCGAGGAGGAGGTTTCGGGGCGTGAAGGCATAGAGAGCGTGTTGCCGCTGTTGCCGCCAGTGGATTTTGCCGTTGTGGGCGAACCTACAGCCATGCAGCCTGCTGTGGCCGAGAAGGGGTTGATGGTGATTGACGTAGATGAAGAAGGTGTGAGCGGACATGCAGCCCGCAACGAGGGGGTGAATGCCATATACAAGGCCGTGGATGACATCGAGCGCATCAGGCATCATGAGTTCAGCCGTGTGTCGCCACTGTTGGGAGCAGTGAAGGCCACCGTTACTATCGTTAATGCCGGCACACAGCACAATGTGGTGCCAGCCGAATGCCGCTTCACAATTGATGTACGCAGCAACGAGCTTTACACAAACCAGGAGCTGTTCGACGAGATAAGCCAGCTGTTGCAGGGGCGCCCCGTGGCACGCTCGTTCCGTCTGGGCTCGTCGCATATAGGTTCAGACCATCCCATTGTGCGCCGTGCTGTCAGCCTCGGGCTGAAGCCATTCGGCTCGCCAACACTGTCAAACCAGGCACTCATGCCATTCCCGTCGGTGAAAATCGGTCCTGGCGATTCAGCCCGCTCACACACAGCCGACGAGTTCATCTGCTTGTCTGAGATAGAAGAAGGCATACGACTCTACATCGAACTGCTGACCCAAGTGTAGGCCGCTATATATGTACCGAAAAATGAGTGCGCACTCTCAAGCCCGAGAGTGCGCACTCGTTTTTTCTCTTATACGCAGGTGTGCGGTTCTGATTACTTAACCCACTGTTCCGGATTGAGCCTTGCGCTCTCTTTGCGAAGCTGGAATTGCAGTGTGTAGTGTCCGTCGGCATCGGCACCCACCTTGCCGAGCAACTGGTTTTGTGTCACTTTGTTGCCTGAAGCCACAGATACAGACGAGAGTCCTGAATAGACTGATATGTAGCTTCCGTGGCGTATCATGATGGTATATGAGCCGCCATATTGGAACACCGACGACACTTCGCCCTCGAACACCGAGCGAGCCTGGCATCCGGCCGTGCCGCGTATGTCGATTCCTTTGTTTTCGAGCGTCACGTTCTTGAGTCCTGCCACGGTGTAGGTGCCGTAATGTCCCACGATTGTATAGCTTCCGCTAATAGGTATCGGCAGTTTGCCCTTGTTGCTTGCAAAGGCCGTGGTGAGTTTTGCTGCATTGGCAGCCGAGGTCTGATAGGCCGTCACGGCTGTCGCAGGTTGTTTCTTAGCCTCTTCCTTTTCAGCCTTCACTGCTGCCTTCACTTCTTTTTCCGCAGCCTTGGTTTCCTTTTCGGCCGCTTTTATGTTGGCCGATGCTTTCTCCGACTCGGCTTTGGCAGCAGCCTTGGCAGCTTCGGTGGTTGCAGCCTTGCGTGCCGCCTCGGCCAGTTCTTTTTCTTTGCGTGCACGCTCTTCGGCAGCCTTGGCCTCGGCCAGTTTGCGCTCTTTCTCTATGCGCAGTTGCTCGGCACGGCGGGCTTCGGCCTCCTTCCGCGCTTTTTCTTCGGCGGCCTTACGCCTAGCTTCTTCTATTTCCTGCTGTATGATTCGGTCGATTTGAGCATTGAGGTCGGCCTCGCGCTTCTGCAGTTGTTTTATCTGGTTCTGCACCGTACTGAGGTTCTTGTTCAGATATGCCACCCTGGTCTCGCAGTTCTTCTTGTTGGCCTCGAGTGCCTGCTCTTTGCGACGCATCTCGGCCAGGTTGGCCTCCATACGTGCTTTTATGGTCATGAGCTCTTCCTGCTTCTGCTTCATCTCGGCCTGTTCCTGCTTTATCATCTCGCCTTGTGCTTTCTGGTATGACGAGTACTCCTTTATGTATCTCATGCGGCGTATGATTTGGCTCAGGTTGTCGGCTGAGAAGACAAACATGAGTTTCTCCTGCACACTTTTGTGTTGCTGCAGATATACCATTGCATTGGCATATTTCTTTTTCTTGTCGAGCAGTTCGCGTTTCAGACGGGCTATTTGCGAGTTGAGGGTGTCAATGCGCACCGTCATGGCTTTCATCTCGCGGGCGAGGCTGTCAATCTGACGCTGCTGGCGCGATATCCGGTTTTCGAGTATGAGGACATTGTCGAGGTTGTCCTTTATGTTCTTGTTGATAGTCTGAATCTGCTGTTGCGACTGCTGCCGCTGGCGTTGCGTTGCCACCTGCTCGTTCTTCAGCTGGGTCTTCTTATCTACTTGCTTTGCCGGGGCCTTGGTGGCTGCGGCCTTCTTTGAAGTCGTGGTGGTAGCTTTCTTCGAGGTGGTGGTAGCGGCTTTTTTGGTCGTGGTGGTAGCTTTCTTTGCTGTGGTGGTAGTGGCTTTCTTGGTTGTGGTGGTTGTCTTTTTCGTTGTCTGGGCATACGTGGTGTATGTGAATGTCGTCAGACAAACCACCATCATGGCTATGAGCCATGACGAGTTGCAGTGTATGTTGTGTCTTGTATTCATTGTGCGCATGTTTCGGTTGTTTATTTCACAAGCATCTTGAAAATGAGTTCAGGATCGGCTTTGGTGAATTTAGACGATACGTTGGAACGAGTCGCCCAGTCAGACGAGTTGCGCATGGAGCTGAGCGACAGCGAGAGTGTGGCCGGTTGGCCGTCGATATAGAATGCCATCGTCATGTCCTTGGGGAACGGACGCCCCTCGTATGTCTGGAAGTTATTGTATGTGAAGTCGAATTTGTATGTCTGGTCGGTCGAACCCGTGATTTCGGTTTTCGACAGCAATCCGCTCTTGCGTTGAGTAGTAAATTGGTAGGTAAGTATCCGTGCCGCATGTGTGAGCACAACGTCGCTGCCATCGGCGGTGAGGCTGAAGTCGGAGGCCCTGGCCTGCGATTCGCCGGGGGTGAACACCTCGTTCCAGAAGAGCGATTGCATGGTGCTGAAGTTGATGCCAGCCTTTTGCAGGAAACCTACATCAGAGTAGGGCACATCCACATATTGCTTGTTCACCTTGTCGATTATCAGCACCCGGGAGCGGGTAAACTCCATGCGTCCCAATTCGAGGGCTCCGATGAGCGGATCGACGAGTATGAGCTGAATGACGTCATCACGTTTCATACGCAGTGTACCGCTGGTGGTCACACGGTTGCCATCGGCCGTAGCTACTACTTTCACTTTCGACGTGAGGTAAGTCTGTGTCGAGTTGTTGGCTGACACTTTGGCCAGATGCTGCTCGGTGTTTACCATGACAGAGGCATCGGTGGCCGTTGTGTCGATAGCCGATTTGGGCGAACCGCACGATGTGAGCAACGTGGCTATGACGGTCATCACGGCCAGCGCACGCATTGCATACGATATGTTGGGGTTAATATGCATAATACTTACGTTTCGATATTTTCTTGAGCAATACAGGCGATGGCTCGGCAAGTGAGGCCGACAGCTGCCAGTAGTTCAGTGCCTGTTCCATCAGTTTGCACTTGGCATATATGTCGCCCGCATGTTCTATTATGTTGGCATCGTCGGCATTGAGGTTGCTGCCCATGGCCGACAATGCTTTGTCTATATATTCCTTTGCCTCTGTATAGCGTTTTTGCTGAAACAGAATCCAGGCGTAGGTGTCGAGATATGTGTGGTTGTCGGCATTCTTCTCGAGCGAACGACGGCTCATCTCCTCTGCCTTGTCCAGCTGTTTGCGCTCGAGCGAGAGGTAGTAGGCATAGTTGTTGAGTACCAAGGCTTCATCGGGCCGATAGACAAGGCATGAGTCATAGCTTTCGTAAGCATGTTGCATGTCGCCAAGCTTGTGGTACGAATCGCCCATGAGGGCATACATGTTGGTGACGAGTTGCAGGTTGGTGGCATCCTTCACATGGGTGAACCCCCGTTTGAAGGTCTCTACGGCACGCTGTGCGCTGTCCGTCTGGTAGTATGCGATGCCAAGATAGTAGTAGAACACGGGGTCGTCAACATCCAGATCGACAGCCGGACGACATACACGTATTATCTCGAGTGTGTCGTCGGCCTCAGTGGCATATTGTAGCAACTGGCTGCGAGCCATCGTGTTTTCAGGGTCGATATCGATAATCTGGTTGAGTACCGGCTTTACGCGCTCGGCAGGCTGGTCGATAGTTATCAGATATCGGGCGCAGAGCTCGGCAATCTGTATGTCTGACTGTGGCATCTGCAGCACTTTGTCGAATATGCTCATGAGGTGTTCGTGGTCTTTGCCCGATTGCAGATGCTCCATCACCAGTGAATTGAGAAAGCGCAGGCGGGTGGCGCCGTCGAGTTTCTCGTTGGTGCTGATGGCGTCAAGCTGCAGGCGATAGAGCGAGTCTTGGTGGGTTGCTGCGTAGTAGTTGAGCATAGAAGCCATCAGGCTTATGTTGGTCGGGTCTTCAGCCTCGACGCTTTTATACACTTTGAGTGCCTCGTCGAAATGTTGCTGCCCCACGTGCATGTCGCCAAGCAACACACGATAGCGGAGGTCGTTGGGATACTCGTCGGCCAACGCACTTATCTCGGCAAACGCATGTTCCTCATCACCCATCTGCATGTAGGTGCGGAATTTCTCCCTGCTCAGTTGTTCGCTCTTTCCTTCTTTCAGCTCGAGTTTGTCGAGCACTCCTATCACACTCTTGAAGTCGCCTTTTTGCTGGTACAAGGATTCGAGCATCATCAAGATGTCTTCCTTTGCAGGATATTTCACACTCATTTCCTCGAGTAAATGTATCGCTTCGTCGTATTTGCCGCTGTTCACATACAACTCCACGAGTGGCTGCTGCACCCAATAGTCGTTGGGCGCATATTCAGCCGCCTTGCTCATATAGACGATGGCCATGCTGTCGTTGTGCATGAAGTGCCAGAACTCACCCATCTCCTCGAGTGCAGCCACCGACTTGGGGTTCAACTCCAGGGCATGACGTATGAGTTCGAAGGCATCGGAATGGTTGCCAAGTGTCATCTGGCGATGACCCTCGAGCACGAATATATCGGATTTATCGGCTTGTGCATAAGATGCAAGAGCCGTACCCATAAATAAAGTCAGTAATATGTAGAGCCTGATAATCGATTTCATCTTTTGACTATTGTCGTCCGGTATGTCCAAATCCACCTGCTCCGCGCTCGGTGGCGTTCAGTTCATCAACAATGACCCATTCAGCACGTTCGTGGCGGGCAATAACCATCTGTGCAATGCGGTCGCCATCGTTTATTGTGAATGTCGAGTCTGACAGGTTTGCCAATATCACACACACCTC
>CAMHPM010000114.1 GCA_946187025.1 uncultured Prevotellaceae bacterium | reverse complement strand
CCCCGAGACCGACAACATACCGATCATCATGCTCACAAGCGAAAACAGCGACCGCGCACAGATAAACAGTCTCAACCTGCAAGTTGACCACTTCCTCAGCAAACCGTTCAACCTGCTAATGCTCAAAGGAGCCATAGCTCACAGCATACGACTGCGCGAACAGATGAAGAGCCGCATACGGCGCACAGAAGTGGGATTCGACTACTCGCAATCGACCATCGACAGCGTCGATGACCAGCTCTTTGCAAAGGTGAACGCAATACTGAAAAAGAACCTCGACGACTCTACATTCGGTGTGAGCGAACTGGCCGAGCAAGTAGGCATAAGCCGCGTACACCTCAACCGCAAGATGAAAGAGCGCTACGGCATGTCGCCCGTCAACTTCATACGCTCATACCGACTGAAGCAGGCTGCATACTTCCTTGTCAACAACAACGTCAACATTTCCGAAGTGGCATATCGCGTGGGATTCTCGTCACACTCACACTTCAGCAACTCATTCCGAGAGTTCTTCGGCATGACTCCAAAGGAATTTATAACCTACTACAGCGAAAACGAAGACGACGAAACCCTGCAGAAACTACTGGAATAAAACAAATATGACAAATGCCACGATGTAGATATCACTACACGTGGCATTTGTCTTCTTCACCTTAACCGGTACCAGCTACCCCAACCCCCTGCTGCGTCGCTCGCCTACGATGAGAAACACTTCCGGTTTAAGCTCATCGGGCAGTTCCACGGCTCGCAGCTGCAGGCTTCGCACCCACGCTGCCACCTCGGCTTCGCGCATGGTGAGAAGTACGTCACGGAATTCTTCTATCTGTTCTTCAGTGTAGCCATCCGACGGTGTGCCCCGGTACCGGTCGAGTTCTTCGTCATCGAAATATTCTATCTCCTTGCTCACCGCCGCCATGAGGCTGTCACGCTCACACACGGCATGTTGTCCGCAGCATTCCATGTCTTCCACTTGCTTTATGGAAGGCAGTTCACTTATTTCACCACGCTGGAGTTGGCGGTGCAGGTGTCGGTTTCGCAGCCACCCCATGATGGCCGCTGCTATCGCAAGGACTACGAGTGATAGGATGAGATATATCATTTGTTGTATGACAGGTTAAATCCGGCTTGCTGCAGATGTCGCCAGAATGTTGGATATGATTTTGTAACTACGCCAGGGTCGGCAATACGTATGCTCCCCAGGGTGATGGCACACGGAGCAAAAGCCATTGCCATGCGGTGATCGTTGTAGGTGCCGATGAATGGCTGGACGGCAGCAGGTGTGGTAGTGCCATCCCACTCGATGGTGGAGTCGGTGGTATGCAACACATATCCCAGCTTTTCCAATTCCACCCGCAGGGCCTCGATGCGGTCGGTCTCTTTTATCCGCAGGGTCTGCAGACCTGTGAAACGGAACCGGCGACGCATCATGCAACACGTCACGACGATGGTTTGTGCAAGGTCGGGACAGAGCGTGAAGTCGTAGCAGAACAATGCCGTACTATTGTTTATGGCCTTGAATATTTCATCACACACCTTGTCGCCCTGCATACTGTCGTGATTAAGCTGCGAGCCAAACGCAATCGCATCGGTCTTCCCGAGTGTAGCGATTTCATACCAGTAGGATGCAGCTGTCCAGTCGGCTTCGATGTCAGGACTTTGTGGCGGGGTGAGCCCTGTGGCCTCAACCATGATGGTATTTGCATCGGCCCATCTCACATCAGCTCCAAACCGTTGCATGAGTCCGATTGTGAGGTCGATATACGGCCGCGACACCACCTCGCCTTCGAGACAGAGAGTGAGTCCGCCGTCGAGTGTCGGCGCTATCATGAGCAAAGCAGAGATAAACTGTGAGCTGACGTTGCCCTTGAGCCTTACCCGGCCACCACTCATCGATGGGTTGCCGTTGATGCAGAGTGGTGGATAGCCCTCGTTGCCAATATATTGTATGTCGGCACCGAGCTGCCGCAGTGCATCGACCAGCAGTCCGATGGGCCGCGACTGGAGGCGTGGCGTACCTGTGATTATATGCTTTCCTGAAGTCACCGACAGATATGCCGTTCCAAACCGCATGGCCGTACCGGCTGCACCCACATCGACAAGTTCGTCGCTGCTCTGCACAAGTTGTGCCAGCACTCGTATGTCGTCGCACAAGTCGTCGAGCGAACCTTGTAAGACCGACTGAGGCTTGATTCCGCAAAGGGCTGCGAGTGTAAGCATACGATTGGCCACACTCTTCGACGGCGGCAGAAGGATGGAACAAGGGTTGAAGGCGCGTGGCGCTGTTACCGTTACGTAATTCATTGAGAGTATAAGGCAAGACCCACCCCTGTACTCCATGATAGGAGCACGGGAAGTAGGTCTGATGCGTGTTTTGTATTAATAATTGCGTTCGATGGTCTGCTCGCGGTCAGGACCGACCGATATGATGGCTATAGGAGTTTCGAGCTGATGCTCAAGGAATGTGATATAATCGCGGAATGCCTGAGGGAACTCGTCTTCCGACGTGATGTGCGACAGGTCTTGCTTCCATCCCGGCATCTCGACATAAACAGGCTCGATACCCTCGTTGATGTCGTATGGGAAGTAATCTACAAACTCACCATTGCGGTTGTATGCCACACATGCTTTCACGGTCTCGAACGAGTCGAGCACGTCGCTCTTCATCATGATGAGCTTTGTGACACCGTTCACCATTATGGCATATTTCAGTGCAACGAGGTCGATCCATCCGCAACGGCGCTCACGACCCGTAACTGCTCCATATTCGTGGCCGATCTGACGAATCTTGCTACCAGTCTCATCAAACAGTTCCGTAGGGAATGGACCTGCTCCCACACGTGTGCAGTAAGCCTTGATGATTCCATACACCTCGCCTATCTTGTTCGGACCGAGGCCAAGTCCGGTACATGCTCCGGCACATATCGTATTGCTTGAAGTGACGAATGGATAAGAGCCGAAATCGACGTCGAGCATCGTGCCCTGCGCTCCTTCGCAGAGTATCGACTTCCCTTCGCGCAGCAGTTTGTTCACCTCGTGCTCGCTATCCACAAGTTCGAATTGCTTCATGTACTCAACACCTTCCATCCAGTGGCGTTCCACCTCGGTGATATCATAGTCGGTGTAGTTGAGCGAACGCAGAATCTCCTCGTGACGTGCTTTGTGTGCAGCATACTTCTCCTCAAAATTCTCCAGTATGTCGCCCACTCTCAATCCGTTGCGGCTCACCTTGTCGGTATATGTAGGGCCGATGCCTTTACCTGTAGTGCCCACCTTGTTCTTGCCCTTTGCTGCTTCGTAGGCAGCATCGAGCACACGGTGTGTCGGCATGATGAGGTGTGCCTTCTTTGAGATATGGAGCCTGCCGTGGAGGTTGTGTCCCGACTTCTCGAGTTCACGTGCTTCGTCCATAAAGAGGTCGGGCGCAAGCACCACTCCGTTGCCTATGATATTTACTTTGTCGCCTTGGAAAATGCCCGAAGGAATCGAACGCAACACATATTTGTTACCTTCAAATTCCAATGTATGACCAGCATTAGGGCCGCCTTGGAAGCGTGCCACCACGTCGTATCTCGGTGTCAGTACATCGACTACTTTGCCTTTTCCTTCGTCTCCCCATTGGAGACCTAACAATACGTCTGCTTTCATCGTCATTGTCTTGTGTTTTGTATGCTATTAACGATTCTTATTTTGTTTTGTTATCTTTGTTGTAGTGAGCAGTTTTTGCTTCCGTTTGTCGCGGTTCAGCTTGCTTTGGCATTTGTTGCATGTGCCGTAGATTACGACCGAACAATCCGACATCTTGAACCGCTTGTATCGTTTCTGCTGCAGGAACAGCTCTATGCTTGCATCGCGAAACTCAAACACCTGTCCGCATGTCTTGCACACCAGGTGATGATGTGTCTGTGTCATGAAGCAGGTCTCGTATTCCACGGTGCTGCTGCCGATGGGTCGTTTCAGCACGAGTCCTATCCTGTAGAAGAAGTCCAGCGTGTTGTGTATTGTCTGCCGGGTGATGGGATACACATTGTCGAGGTATTCCTTCATCAGTGCTACAGTGAAAGGGGTGTCGAACGTGTATGCCGCCTCGAGCACGGCTTTACGTTCGGGTGTCATGCGCTGTCCCCTCATACGTATGTATTCCGTGAGGAATTCCATGGCTTGTGCCAGTTTGTCCGAATCCTTCATTTTGTATTATCAGTTTGCCTGTTGTGAATCAGATCGGTCGTGCGAGGCATTTTGCCCAGTTGTTTCAGCTCACACCGGCGGTGTTCAATATGTATTTAGTTTCGTTATTGATCTGTCCGAGGATTGTTTGCCACGCGTCTGACCGACAAGTCGGTGCTCGATGCCAACGATTGTGCCTGGTCGGCCACTTCCTGCTGCCGGCGTTCGTCGAGGCAATCGCGCCGCAGCAGATGGTAGGCCGTGCACAATCCGCACAACTGGTGCATCGTGTCGTCAGCTGCAATCCATTGCAAGGCCTTATCGGCTGCGTCGTTCATATATTGGAACAGGTTGATGCTTGCCACTTGTGCAAGCTCGGCGGTGTGTATGTCGTCGGCCCATATATCGGCCAGTTCGCCACACATTTCGTCGTGAGGCTCAATCATGGTGGCCATGATGCGGCATTCTCTCACCGGCTCTTTCCACAGGGCCTGCGCCAGTTCGTGACTGTGTCCGTATTCGTCGGCCAGGGTTTTCAGGCGTGGCAGCTCAACACCGAAGTTGAGGCGATAGTCGGCTGTATGCCTCATGGCGGCCGATGCCACGCCGTTCATGCTCGCATGTAGCTCCTGCTTAATTGTTTGTAAGAGGGAGTGTACGGTAGTCGCGGCTGTATCTAAGCATCTGGTCGGCATAACCTTCGGTATAGTCAATAGTTACATCGGTAGGGTTTCCGTCGGCATCGGTCACGAGTCGATATACCGGGTTGATGAATCCCTTGTATGGTGCGAGGTTGAGTTTCTGGTAGCGTTCGAGCACTTCAAGGTGCAGTTCCGGATCCACTTTCACTCCGTAGGTCTCGACCAATGCTTGTGCAGCAAGATAGTCGCCGGTGCTCTTTATGCGCTGAATCTCGGCCAGAAGCTGTCCGAAGAGGTCGCGCAGGCGTTCGTAGTCGTTTATTTTCACGTATGTCTTGCCATCGCGTTTCACCATTTCGACCACATTGTCGGCCTTTCCCTGCTCGTAGCACCAGTGTGCAATGAGCGAGCGGTTGCGCATGTGGGCTTCCTCGATGTTGTTGCCTGGCTGGATGCGCACAAGTTGGGTCATCAATCCGTTCATCATGTAGGTGTAGTATTGTGCTTTATAGGCCTCGAGGTTTGGAGTAAGTCCCAGGTCAACAAGCTTTTGGTCGGCCACATAATAGAGTCCGAACAAGTCGGCACGAGCTTCTTCGATGGTCGAACCATAGGCTTTGAGGCTGTCGCCATCGACACCTGGCAGCAACTTGCCCGAGCCGTGCCCCAGACACTCGTGCAGGTCGGTATGCAGGTCGTCGGTCGTGTCACCATATTTGCCCATGAGTTCCACTTCTTCATCAGAATAGCAGAATTCCTTACGCATACCGCTGCCGGCTGCCTTGTTGTAAGCATCGGTCAGGTTGCCGATTGTGACCGACTTGCTTCCGTGCTCCTTGCGCACCCAGTCGGAATTAGGCAGGTTGATGCCAATAGCAGTCGAAGGATACAGGTCGCCGCCCAGAATTGCAGCCGTGATTACCTTGGCCGATATTCCCTTCACGTTCTCTTTCTTGAAACGTGAATCCACCGGCGAGTTGTCTTCAAACCACTGTGCATTCTTGCTCAAGCATTCTGTACGCTTGGTTGCCTCCAGGTCCTTGAAGTTCACGATCGACTCCCACGAGCATTTCAGGCCCAGAGGGTCGCCGTAGCACTCGATAAATCCGTTTACGAAGTCAACCAG
>CAMHPM010000113.1 GCA_946187025.1 uncultured Prevotellaceae bacterium | reverse complement strand
TGTGGTTGAACTCGAAGGCAGTGAGGTCGCCACTGGCGGGGGTAATGCCTGCTACGGTTTCGCGCGACGAGATGTCTGGGTTGAATATCCATGCCGAGATGGTGTAGGCGCTGTTGTAGGTGAAGTTTTTCGGACATGGGAACGAACTGCTGATGTGTTGCTTGCCATTGAAATAGAAGGCGTATTTCCGGTCGATTATCTCGACGAGCAGCGGGTCGTCGGTTGTGAACTGGCCGCCGGCACGATTCTTCACTGTCTTGGTCGTGATTGCCTTACCTTGTGCATAGTCATCGGCATTGATGTCGATGACCAGTCCGCCGGGGTAGTTAGTGCGCTCGTCGGGGTTGAGGTCTTTGAGGTGGAGGCGTGGATAGCCGCGGTTCACAGCCTCGAGGTCGATGCCGTCGGCCGAAGGAAGGAGGACCGAAGGGTCGTTCTTCTTCGTGGCGTTGTAGATTTTTACGTTCCATAGGGCGCCAAAGTGGCCGTTTTTCTGTGTGTCGGTGATGGTGATGCGGACGTAGCGGGCCTTCACGTTGCCTTTTTCTATCATCGGTGAGCCGGCGTCGGTGTTACGGGTCTTGTCGGCATAGAGGTTCCAGGTGGTGGCATCGGCCGAGGTCTCTATCTTGTATTGATAGAAGAATGTGGGGTATTCGAACTGCAACCACACTTGGTTGAACTGTGTGGGCTTGCCTAGGTCTATCTGAATCCACGACTCGCCTTGGTTGTTCTTGGGGCGCCACAGTGTACCGTTGTTGTCATCGACGGCATATTCGGCCTTGAACTCATCGCCCAAAACTGACGAAGCACTGACGTGTGCCTGATAGGCGAGGTTCGTGGCGGCGTTCTTCTTGGCTTTCTTAATTAAAGAAGATGGCAGCAGACCTGCATGTGTAGGAGTGATGGGGAGGATGTCACCGTTTTGATCGAACTCGATCTTGTCGATACAGAGCTGGCGGTTGAAGCCGTGGACGGAGTGGGGATTGTTGTGACGGTGATAGACGATGTAGTAATCATCACCATCGACAAGTATGGAGTGGTGGCCGGGACCATGCACGGTGCCGTCTTCGTTCGATTTCAGGATACAACCCTTGTATTCGTAAGGACCTATGGGGCTGACGGTGCTGGTGGCGTATTGCACGCGGTAGGTGTCGTCGTGGCAGCTGCCCGACGAGTAGGTGAAGTAGTAGGTGCCGTCTTTCTTGAAGACGAATGGTCCTTCGAAGAAGTCTTTCAGCTGGGTGTTGGGCACGAGCCCTTTGTCGGTGAACGACTTGCCGTCGGGTGCGAGGCGTGCCCATCCGCATCCAGAGTTGTCGTAGATGCCCCATGTACCTACGAACATATACTGGCTCCCGTCGTCGTCGGTGAAGACTTGCGGGTCGAGGGTGATGGCCATTGGGTCGCAGTAGCGGTCGCGCATGAGCACGGCGTCGGGGCGTCCGAGCATGTTGGTCCATGGACCGACTGGACTGTTGCTCTCGCCTACATATACCTGGCATGGTGTGCAATAGTAATAGCGATACTTGCCGTCGGTGGTGGGGATGACTTCGGGAGCCCATACCACTTCGGTAGTAGGCCAGTTCATGACTACATTGCGCCAGTTTACGAAGTCTTTCGACATCCACACCTGTGCCGGCCCGTAGCCGTTCCCGGTGCCATCGGTGGTGGCGTAGATGTAGAATGTGTCGCCGAACTTACGTATCGTAGGGTCGGCAAAATAACCAGGGATGAATGGATTCAGAATGCCAGGAGTGTTCCATGCAGGTGCTTCCTGGGCACTTAACGAAAGTGATGTGGTACAGCATAATGCCGTAAATAGTAACTTGAATTTCATTGTAGGATTATTTAATGGTTTTCAATGTCTTTGTATAAAGTGCCAGCAATTGACGTATTGCATCGGTGTCGAAAGTCACATCGAGTGCTGCCTTGGCTTCCTTCAGTTTCTTGCTTTTGGCTTGTTTGGAATCTTGTTCCATGGCTTGCACCTTCAGCTTCAGTGCCGACCATGCCTCGAGCATATCGTACTCGTCTTTGGTGACGGTCATGAACGAACCGTGCTGGGGGTTGACATCGCGACCGATTTCGGGACCTTTGTCGATTGCCTCGAGTGTTGCGTTGGCTTCGCATACGCGGTATATCTTGGGATTCACACCATAGTTGATGTATGCCACCTTCCAGCGGTTTTCGTCGATAAGACGGAAGGCACTTGGTCCCTCCACCTGGCTTTTGCCCTCGTTGGTGATGTGGAGGATGTCGTGCCACTGGCCTGTGGGCAGGCGGTCGAACACTGCCTTATAGATACCACGGTCGATGCCTGCCACACCTTCCTTCTTGAAGAAGATGTGATACTGACGGTCGCAGTCGTTCCAGTCGATGTGGCAGTCGATGATAGCAATGCCGCGGTCGTGGAGGAGTTGTGGTTTGGTCAGGGTGGTGAAGTCGCGGTTGGCATAGGAGTAGTAGATGCGGTCGTGGTCGTCGCCAGGGTTGGTGCTGAGCATTGAGTAGTAGATGAGGTAGCCGCCTTGGCCGTCGTTATAGTCTTTGTCCCAGATGACTTGCGGAGCCCACACTCGGTTCACTTTGGTGTAGTCGGCAAACCAGTCTTTGCTCTGTGGGTCGGAAAACACTTCGTTGCCGCGACGGAAATCGAACGAGGTGGATGTCCAGTGTACGAGGTCGTTAGATTTCATGAGGTCGATGCCGTGGTTGAACCACGAGCGCGACTTGCGGTTGCTCATGTCGGTAGTCACCATGAGGTAGTTGCCGTCCTGTCCGCGATAGATGAATGCATCGCGCACACCGCCCTCTATTGGTGCCACCACCTCTGGGTCGTAGATGGGTTGGTTGTCGAGCAGTGGATGGAAGGTCACGCCGCGGTCGGCCTTGGTGCCGATGGCATAGAGTGTGTTCTCGCTCGTACCGGCCATGTGGCAGTAGAGGTAGCCGTACATCTCGTCGGCAGGAGCAATGGTGAGCTGGAACGTCACGGTCTCGTCGCCTGCATGGCACAGCAGGGTGCCGCCTTCGGTGTAGGTGCCCTTGGGCAGTGATGTGACTTGGAGTGTGTGTCCGTCGAACGAGATATGTGGCGAGTTGCCTCTCATCTCCCATTGCATCGACTTGCCGTCGATGGTGGAGGGTAGGGCGATGCTGCCTAGTCGCAGGGCATTGAACTGATAATCCACTGCTCGCATCAGCTTGCAACGGGTGCAGTTGATGTCGGGGCAATAGTTGACCTGAGCCTCGGACGTAATGCCATGAAGCATGAACATAGCAACGATTAGTAATGCGGTATGTTTCATTGTATTGTGATTTGTTGATGCAAATATACGAAACATTTTTCAAACACACGTATGTTTTGTGAAATAAAAGAGGGATGCAACGCATGGTTGCACCCCTTTCTGTGTGTTTTGGTTTGTAGTGTAGGTAAAAGTGTGACAGCTTTGCCAACAGCTTTTACTCTGAGATCATTTCACCAAGACTTTGACTCCGTCTTGGTGCTTCACGTTCGACAAAGCTTAAGCAATTTTATCTTTGCTCTCACTTAACCAGCACTTTTTTACCATTCTGAATGTAAAGTCCGCGGACAGGAGTCTTTACAACACGTCCGGAGAGGTCGTAGGTCGTAGCATTGTTGTCAACCCTAATAGCAGGAATGCAGTCGATTGCTGTTGCATTGTCGCTCAGAGTGATGTTGAACTTGTAGGCCTTTGTTCCATAGTATGCAACGATAGAGGCTGTGTAATCAGTGTCTTTTTCTCCGTTTGATACAAAGGTATGGAATTCGCCATCGTTATATCCAATCGAGAATACAGCCTGCTCGCTTTCCGACTCTGTGAGTGTACCATCAGAGGTGAATGTGTATCCGTAGATTTCGTCGAATGTGAATGTACCGAGCAATTGTCCCAGTTCGTTGTATGCCATCCACTTGATGTCATTAACATCGTTGCATTCGAGTGCAGTTGCAACGGCCGAGATGTCAAATTCAGTTACAGCATAATCTTCGCCAGCCTGGTTGCTCTTAGGCAATGTCAAGTCTTGTGTAGCAACGATATCGACTCTTGGATTGAGTTCGTCAACATATACCACGGTGAGGTCGAGGTCGATGCGCTTGCCGGCATCGGTGTTGTAGATGATGAATTTTGCAGTGTAGTAGTCGCCGGTCTTGCGTACACCGTCTTTCTGCCAGAAGCTGAGTCGGCCTTCATCATATCCGATGGCATATCCCGGCGTAAGTACAGGCAGCGGATTGAATGGCGATGCAATGTGTGCAAACGAATCGTCGCCCGTCTGCTTTACGAACATGTCGAGGTCCATCATCTGATAACCCATGTATGGAGCATTCTCAATACCCGAGTTGACACTGATCTGATATGCTGCAGCCATGGTCTGATATCCGCGTCCTGGGAAGTAGCTGAGGGCAATAAACGATGTGCCATCGTGTCCCAGTTCTGTTTCGACGAGTTCGGAGAGGTCGATGACGTTAATCATATCTTCACTCTGAACGAATGCACCGGTACCTGCAGTCGAGGTCTTGATTTCGACGGTATATTTGAGCGAGTCGATAACCTCGCAGTCGTTCATCGTGACTTGTGGATGGATGCTGAGGTTTATGTTGAGTGTATAGATTTCTTCACCCACAAGGTATAGCTTGGCCTGGATGGTGGTGTCGATAAGTGAGTAGTCGGGATATATACCTACGTGTAAGAGGTTGAGCCCGAGGCTGTCGTCGGGTTCTACAAACAGGGCACATTTGCCCGATTCCCAATTGCATACATATCCATTTTTGTCGAGCCAGTAGCCACCGTTGTTGGCTGTTGCTTTATTTGTAAGCACTCCGTCGGATTCAAGTGCATAGAACCCTAGTTCTGGTATTCCTTCGTTCCACTGAGCCGTGAAGCAGCAGTCGGGTACAGGCATCAGGCCAAGCAGTGAATCGGCTGGGACATCGATGGTCTTGGAGCGGTAGCTGCCGTTGTAGTTGATATCAATGTCGGTTGCCAGTACGTCCTTAACGGAATAGTCAGTGAGAGTGATGGTACTGATTGTTTCGCCCTTTATCTTTACCTCTACTTTCACTTCGACTGCATCGGTGCCGCTCACGATGTAAAGCAATGCATAGTAAGTGCTACCCGATGTTACGTTTTTGCGGTTGTGACCTACGTTGAGATTGAACGAACCACCTGCAATGTTATAATCGCGTATATAGAGCACAGTAGCGGCATCGTATGGAGCTGCAGCACATTCGCCGGTCGTGGCTTCCTGCTCTTCATCATACACTTCGGTCAACCACCATCCCACGGCTGTGGGGTCTTCATTATTTGTCTGGTTGGTCAGTTCAGGTAGCTTGGCATCGTTTGCAACATCGTATTGTGCAACATAGATACAAGTGTTGTCAATTGTACCTTTAAGTTTGGCTACCGCCGATTCCACATTTACATTCACGTTCGAAGCAATCCCTTCTTTGGCATCGCGTTCTACGCTTACGGTCAGTTTGTCAACTACATTAAGGCTGTTCAATGTAGGAGTCTGAGCCTTAGCTCCGATAGCAACCAACATTGCAACGGCCAACGTGATGACAGGAGTAATAAGTCTTTTCATACGCAGTGTTTTCTTTTGAGTTGTTAATATTGTTATTTATTTCGTCGGCAAAGTTACGGATGTTTTGCCATTCAGCCAAAAAATAGCAACATTATTTGTATTACATTGGTTAAAAAAAGTAATCTGTTCTGATTTGAATATGCTAAAAAGAATCATATTCTCTTTAAATAAAAGTTAAAGGGAAGTTAAAGGGAAGTTAAAGGGAAGTTAAAAGGGAGTTAAAAAGGAGATAAAGGACGTAAGTAAAACTTCCGAAACTTATATCAGTAAAAAATATTATTGCTGTCCGGTAAACATCTTTGCTACATATATTGCACAACTTTTATTT
>CAMHPM010000112.1 GCA_946187025.1 uncultured Prevotellaceae bacterium | reverse complement strand
ATTCAATACCGACTCAGCGAAGAACATACGCATAGAGCAGGGTGTATATGCAAAAGGCGACAACGCCAACATCGACATACTTGTGTTTGGCCAGCAAGGCGACACCAAACCACTGAAAGGATTCGAAGCAGTGGGTGTGTATGGAAAGCAAATCAAGAAACCACAGACGGCAGCCGATGTGAAAGGGCAACTGGCCAACGATTACCGCCTGGCCAAGGAGCAGGAATGGGTTGACGGCCTGAGAAAGAAATATACGTTCAGTGTCAACGAAGAAGTGCTGAAACAGGTTAAGGCAACCGGCAAATAAAGCCCGGATGACATAACAAGAAAAAAACATTAAGAACGATACCGACATGAGAAAACTAATCACACTGGCTATTACACTATGCGCCCTGACAGCAAAAGCACAATCGGGCAGCAATGTCATCGACGAGGTGATATGGGTAGTAGGCGACGAAGCTATATATAAGTCGGATGTGGAAAATGCCCGAATCGATGCACAGCTGCAAGGACAGCGCTTCGAAAACGACCCCTACTGCTACATTCCCGAGAATCTTGCCATACAGAAGCTGTTCATACACCAGGCTGCAGCCGACTCGATAGAAGTGACCGACTCTGAGGTGCTGCAACGTGTAGATGCAACAATCGAACGATACATACAAGTGTTTGGTTCGCGCGAAAAGCTGGAGGAATACGTAGAAAAGCCGTTGGCACAGTTCCGCGAACAACAATATGATATCATAAAGAACCAGCTGATGGTGTCGAAGGTACAGCAGTCGCTTGTGGAGAACATAAAAGTTTCGCCGGCGCAAGTGCGAAACTACTTTAAAAACGTTCCCGAAGACAGTGTACCATTTATTCCGACTGCATACGAAGTGCAGATAATGACACGCAGCCCTAAGATAACACAGGAAGAAATAGACCGCGTGAAATCCGAACTGCGAAATTATACGGAGCGAGTCAATTCCGGCTCTGCCAACTTCTCGACACTTGCAGTGATGTATTCGGAAGACAAGGAGTCGGCCGTGCAAGGCGGAGAGCTCGGATATATGGGACGAGGCGACCTCGTGCCGGAGTTTGCAAATGCCGCATTCAACCTCACCGACACCAAGACAATCAGTAAGATAGTAGAGAGTGAATATGGTTTCCACATCATACAGCTCATTGACAAACGAGGAGACAAAGTAAACGTGCGGCACATCCTGCTCACACCGAAAGCAACCGACGATGCAATTAACGACTGTGTACACTTCCTCGACTCGGTAAGCGACGAGATACGTCGTGGCGAATACACGTTTGAAGACTGCGTACAGTGGCTGTCGGACGACAAAGACACTCGCAACAACTACGGCAACATGATGTATAAAGACCCCGAGACATGGGAGACAACAGCCAAGATACAGATGGTGAACCTGCCGACTGAGGTGGCACGCAAGGTGAGCAACATGCAGATTGGAGAACTGTCGGCACCATTCATCATGAAAAACAAACAGGGAAAAGAAGTCGTGGCTGTAGTTAAGCTGAAAAACCGGATAAACGGACATCGGGCCACTATGAAAGACGACTATCAGGCCCTGCGCAGTGTGTTGGTTGACAAACTCAGCACCGAAAAAATAGAAAAATGGATTAAGGAGAAACAACAAAGTACGTACATCCACATAAACGACGGATGGCAGAACTGTGAGTTTAAATATCCTGGATGGGTGAAAGATTGAAGATGATACGTTTCGCGCGCGCACATAATAATATAATAAGGTGTAGGATGCTTATGATGAGCATCCTATGCTTGATTATGTTTTCGTGCATAACGGCCGAAGCTCAGAATCGGCATAAGACCGACTCGCGCATATACCTCATACACTCTGACATATTATATAAGACACCGAGCGAAGGTCCTGCCGAGGTATTGGTCGGAAACGTTAAGCTGAGCCACGAAGGCGTATATCTCAATTGCGACAGTGCACGATTCTATCGCGAAGACAACTCGTTTGATGCCTACGGACATGTGAAGATGACACAAGGCGATACATTATCGCTTACCAGCGACTCCCTTTTCTACGACGGATTCGGACTGCAGGCACATGCACGAGGCAAGGTGGTGCTCATTCATAACAAGTCGAGACTTACGACAGAGAAACTCGATTATGACCGGGTGTATGGAGTCGGTATGTATATCGATGGCGGTACACTCTACGATGCTGATAATGTCCTGAAGTCAAATTGGGGACAATACACTCCGTCAACACACGAAGCCTTCTTTACCGAGAATGTAGAACTGACCAACCCCAAGTTCAACTTGGTGAGCGACACTCTTTATTACTACACCGACACCGAACGTGCCCGCATCGTAACACCGACAAATATAACTACATCCGACGGCACATTTGTATATGGACAGATGGGTGACTATGACACAAAGCAGTCAAAAGCCAACCTGCTCAATAGGTCGTATATAATTAAGGACATGCGGAAAATTGTAGGCGACAGCTTGCACTACGACAAAAACACAGGTATAAGCGAGGCATTTGGCAATGTAGTCCTGACCGACGATGAGAACCTCTGCTCGTTGCTTGGCGACTATTGCTGGTATGATGAGAATACCGGCAATGCAATGGCAACCGACAGTGCACTTGTGATGGAATATTCAGGTCCCGACACACTGTATGTACATGCCGATACATTGCGCATGTTTACATTCAATCTCGATACAGATTCGGTGTATCGCAACCTGCACGCCTACCGCCATGTGAGGATGTTCCGAAACGATGTGCAAGGAGTGTGCGACTCGCTTGTGACTCTTGAACTCGATTCGTGCACATACATGTATGGCCAGCCAATTCTATGGAACGAACAACAGCAGGTGTTTGGCGAGGAAATACGTGTGTACAACAACGACAGCACTATTGACTGGGTTCATATTCTCAGACAGGCCATGACAATCGAACAGAAAGATTCAATCTCGTTCAACCAAGTTTCGGCCAAGGAAATGAAGTGCTTCTTTAAGGACGGTGAGATTGAGCATAACGAAGCGCATGGCAATGTGAAAGTGACATACTTCATCGATGAAGATGATGCCACTAACCTTCTTGCCAACTATACAGAGACCACCCAATTGTTCCTCTTCATGAAAGACAAGAAAGTGGACCGGATATGGATGCCTAAAGCTCAAGGTACGATGTACCCTTCTGTCCAGTTGCCACACGAAGTGCGGTACTTGGAAAACTTCGCATGGTTTGACTACATACGCCCGCTTGACAAGAACGACCTTTACCGGTGGCGCGACAAGGATGCTGCCAACGTATTGAAAGCAACCGAACAACGTGTCGCACCACGACAGAAACTATCTGACATACAAAAAGGCCAATAACATCTGCATACATCAAATAACCACATTACAACACGCTATACATGTCACTATTTCGAGTTAACAAACCCAGGGGATTTCAGCATAACTACATATACTACGATCCTCGAAAAGAAAAATTGGAAAAGATAGAAGAGAACGCAAAACGCGAACTCGGACTCTTGCCAGAAAAAGAATTTGAACCCGAAGATATCAGGGGAAAGTTTGTCGGCGCTACAAAACACCTTAAACGCAGGAAGGAAAGTGAACGTAAGCCTGTGTCGTCGGGCATTCTGATTGCGATAATTGTGGTGCTTATACTTGTGATGAAATATATTTATACAGGCCGTATATTCTGAGATGGACGACATAATTCATTTATTGCCCGATTCTGTAGCGAACCAAATAGCTGCAGGAGAGGTGGTACAAAGACCTGCATCGATAATAAAAGAACTTGTTGAGAATTCGCTCGATGCCGGTGCGCATAACATACAGGTTCTCGTCACTGATGGTGGTCGGACTTGTGTTCAGGTCATTGACGACGGGAAAGGAATGTCGGAGACAGATGCACGTATGGCATTCGAACGTCATGCCACGTCAAAAATACTCAAAGCGACAGATCTCTTTGCTCTTACTACAATGGGATTCCGCGGTGAGGCTCTGGCGTCGATTGCAGCTGTGGCACAAGTAGAACTGAAGACTCGCAGGCCCGAGGACGAAATAGGTACACATGTGCTCATTTCTGGCTCTAAGGTCGAACTGCAAGAGCCTGTTGCCTGTCCTGTAGGTAGTAACTTTGCTGTAAGAAATCTTTTCTTTAATGTACCGGCTCGCAGGAAATTCCTGAAGTCGAACCAAACGGAACTTTCGAATGTGGTGGCAGATTTCGAACGTATTGTGTTGACGCATCCTGAGACGGCATTCACTCTTTATAACAACGGAGCCGAGATTCATCGCTTGCCTGAGGCATCCAGGCGTCAGCGCATCAATGATGTGTTTGGGAAGAAGCTCGATGCTGAACTGATTGCAACCGAGGTCGAAACTTCACTTGTAAATATATCTGGATATGTAGGAAAGCCTGAAACAGCAAAGAAACGAGGGCATCACCAGTTCTTTTTTGTAAACGGAAGATATATGCGTCACCCTTATTTCCACAGTGCGGTGATGCATTCCTATGAAAACCTCATACCGGCAGGTGAACACGTATCCTACTTTATTTACCTTACGGTTGATCCTGCAGCTATTGATGTAAACGTTCATCCGACAAAGACTGAAATTAAGTTCGACAACGAACAGGCAATATGGCAGGTGTTGGCTGCAGCAGTGAAGGAAGCGCTCGGCAAATATAGCGGTGTGCCATCAATTGACTTCGACAATCAAGACCGGCCATATATACCAACTCCGCTCTATGGAGATGATAGGCGTAATGTTGCGCCTCCCCCTTCTCAGGGCAAGACTGACTACAATCCTTTTGGCGTTCAGCCGCACCCGACGTCTTCACCACGCGTTCCTGACGACTGGCAGTCGCTGTACGTCCAGCTTGATGCTCCAGTCGAGACAAATATTCAAACATCAATATGGAAAGATGATGAAATGACTGAGGTCGTCGATGTGAACGTGCCGCATTTCCAATATAAAGGACGTTTCATCGTACTTCCAGTGCCTGATGGCATCATGCTCGTCGATCAGCGTCGCGCTCATATATGTGTACTTTACGAGCAGTATATGGAGAATCTCTTCCAACAACAAGGCGTGTCGCAAGGCATGTTGTTTCCGGAGGTAGTACAGTTTACGAAACAAGAGTCGCTGATGCTGGACGACATCATGCCCGATTTGGAGTATATAGGGTTCGAACTTACCAATCTGGGCGGTGGCTCATATTCACTGACCGGCATCCCTTCAGGTATAGACGGGGTGAACCCCGTGGGTCTGTTGCACGACCTCGTGTATTCGGCTATTGAAACAGGCAGCGTGAAAGACCGTTTACACAAAGCTATTGCACTCACTATGGCCAGGGCTGTTGCGTTTGTCTATGGTCAGGTGTTGAGCGACGACGAGATTCATATCCTTTTGCAGCAATTGTTCCTATTGCCTGCACATAAATACACCCCAGATGGAAAACTCGTTTATACTGTAATTCCACATGCGGAAACTGAGAAGCTATTCAAGTGATGCTTTTACAGCACATGTTTGCACACTATTGCTTATTTTAGGCATCAAAGCAGGCTAAAATAGCTTCAAAAGCAAAAAAAACATTAAAAGATTTGCATTTTTTTTGAAGTTTGTGTTGTGTTGTAAACAAAAAACACTAAATTTGCCCTCAAAAAGTGGGCGTGTCGTGCCCAGAAGCCAGTTGCCAATTGTAAAATTGACCATGTTTTTGGAAGTGTGTGATAAGTGTTTTGATACTGTCATATACTGAAAAAGAAGCAACGGCATCATAAAAGGATTAAATGCGATAATAAAGTAAAGGACTTGAAAACTACATATTAAAAACAAGTAACAAACAAAATAGAGAGAAATACAAATTATTAATTAATTTATAAATCGATTTGTTTATGAAGAAACTTTTGATTGCACTGGCATTTGCCGGTATGGGTACTGTTGC
>CAMHPM010000111.1 GCA_946187025.1 uncultured Prevotellaceae bacterium | reverse complement strand
TTTACGGCTTCGTTTAGCACCCCGTGGCCCGAGAGCCGCGTGTCGGATGTGACACTCACCAACTGACTGGTTGGCTGGTCGGTAATGATGTTTATCACTCCTGCAATGGCATCGCTTCCATAGAGCGACGAGGCTGCACCATCGAGCACCTCGATACGTTTCACACGCGAGAGGTTCACACGCGACAGCTCCAGGTTGTTGGAGATATCGCCAGTGAGCCGCTGACCATTGATGAGCACGAGTATATATTTTCCCGACAGACCATTCATCCTGAGAAAAGAGCCCATCGAGCTGGGAGCCATCGACAGGCCCGGCACCATGCGGATGAGGGCTGCATCGAGTGTAGATATTCCCTGTTCCGACATCTCCTTGGCCGAGAGGGACCGAACCGGTGTGGTCGTCATGCCCTGACGCTGATGGTGGCCCGAGCCGGTTACGACAATAGGGTTTATCTCATACGTACGCACTACGGCCGAAGTGTCGCGGCGCTCCATTTTGTGAATTTGCGCAAAAGCGGCGCCCTGACAGGTGAGCGCCGCAATCATCAGAAGAGAGAATTTATTCATTATGGTTGGTTTATTTCTTCATCTACTTTTCAAGTCATACTTGTCATACTAGTCTCACTAGTCGTACTAGTCATACTAGCCATACTAGTCATACTAGCCATACTAGTTATACTAGTCATGCCAGCATCTGCTACTCCTCAGGATACATCGAGTGGTAGTAGTCAACCACCTCTGCTTCGCGGGTGTGGTTCATGTAGAGTGCGCGGATGTTGTCGTACTCGAGCAGACCCTTAACAAGAGCACCCTCGCCCTGGTCGGTATAAGCACGTGCAGGAATCTCATAGCCAAGGTGTGAGAAATACATCTTCCAGCTGGTGTCTTCCACTTCACCTTCATCGTTCACTTCGAAGCCTTCTTCCTCGTCCCAGGCATCATCGTCGCCAGCCATGTCGTTATGAGCGTGGTCGCCGGCAATCGACATGAGCGGAGCACAGAACACCTTGCCGGCGGTGAGACCTGCCTCAACCATACGATCGCGCACCTGCACCTTGAAGTTGTCCATCATATCCACCGTACCCACAAAGTAGTTAGGGTTGATGGTCTGCAATGCTTCCTCAAGCTGAGTGTAGCGTACGTTTGCCTTATAGGTGTCGTAGCTGTCGGGGTTGCCGTGTCCCATGAAGAGCATGGCACCCTGCTGCGCATACTGCTTGAAGTTGTTGTTGAGGGCAACAGCCAGTGTCCGGGCATTTTCCTCTGTGTACATGAGTGGCATACCGAGCTTCAACACGTTCTCGCCAGGGTTGCCCTCTTCGTCGAACTCAAACTTCTTCATGTAGTTGTCGTCGAGGTCGCCGTTGACGTTGTTACCAAAGTCTTTCATTGCATTAACCACGCGGCTGAACTCCTCACCCGGAATGACCTGCATAGACTGCACGATAATCTCCTGATACTGCACACGGCCAAATGCCTCGAGCCAGTACTTTGGTTCGTAGAAGTTGCGCTTTGCTGTGTTCTCGCCTGCTGCTGCACGGTTGATACAGATTGCTGAAGAGAACGAGAGATATACATCGTAGCCAGGGAATGCCTTTGCATACTCGTCGTGAGTCTTGTCGAAAGCATCGTAGGCCTGTTGCCATGTAGAGCCGAAGGCCACGAGCAGGATGGCCTTGTTGTGCTTCTTCTGTGCACGCACGGTCTGTTCAACCTGGTTCTGATAACGTTCCATGTTAGATACGACATTGTCGTCATCGTCGTCGCTACATGCGGTGAAACCGCCTGCAACCATCATTGCCATCATGGCAACGAGCAAGAATTTAATCTTCTTCATAGTCTTTTGTTTGATTTGAGTTAAATGTGTTATTGAGTTTTATCTTCTTTCCTTTCTGAAACTTAATCTGCAACGTGGCATATACAGTGCGCCCCGGGGTGGTGGTACCCAGATGCAAGCCGTGTGGTGTGCGGTCGGCATAGTTGAAGATATTGTCGATACCGGCCTCAATGCGGTAGCTCACATGGCGGCTACGGCCGATGTCGTGTGTGGTGGTGAGCCTCCATGTCTGGTAGTGACGTCCGTCGCCGTCAATCTGATAGTAGCGTTTCGACGACATGCGTCCGTATATTCCAGTACCAAACTGATATGCCTTGCTAAACCGGTGCTGCCACGAGGCATACCATGTTGCCTTGTGATAGGCCGATCCGTCTATCACTACGCGGCTGAGGCGGTCGTGGTCGGCATCATACACATGGGCATCGGTGTCAAGATAGCTGTATGAGAGGCCTGCGCTGAGTGGCCCGTGTGTGTATTTCAGGCTGAGGTCGATGCCACATGTTCGTGCGTCTTCCATGTTCTGATAGCGGCGCACCTTGCCCAACATCTCGCCATATTGCTGGCGGTATTCTGCGGGTGCCTCGTCGTGTGGTACGGTGACGAGTGTAATCATGTCGGACACCTTATTATAATATAATGTAGCAGTGACGTTCAGGCCGCGGTATGTCCATTCGCCCGATAGCGAATAGTAGTTGGATGCTTGTGCCTTGAGGTCGGGGTTGCCAAGATACATGATGATTGAGTTCATCTCGCGTATGTAGCGGTAGTTCAGTTCTTTCAGTGTCGGAGTCTTGAATCCCTGGCTCCACGACGTGCGCAGTCGGAAGTCGCCCATGCTTATCATGGCCGACAGTTTCGGGGTGAGTTTCCATCCGAATCCGTCGTTGTGGTTCAGCCTCAGTCCTGCCGTCAGATTAAGCAGTCCTTTGTTCCATTCGTCTTGCAGGTACAAGGCTTGTGTGTTGTCGGTCACGGTTTTCGACGTGAGGCTTGTGGGTGCTTTCAGATAGTCGTGGCGCCACTCGGCTCCTGCGGTCAGTCGCTGGCCATACGGCAGTGCCACCACTGCTTTCAGGTGTGCCATGGTGCGTTGCTGGTCGCTCTGCAGTGTGCGCTGTCCTGCGAAATAAGGATAGTCGAGTATGAGCCGTCCCTGGTTGTCGAATCCTTCGGCCAGGGTTGTGGATGTGAACGAATGGTAATAGGCATGTCGTGCCCAGTCGATGTCGAGGGTCACGATGTCACCGCGCTTCGTGGTCCATTTCCCTCCCGTCTCGGCCGATGCGTTGCGGTAGGTGAGGTCGTAGGTCTTCACGTCGTATTTCGGATATTTGCCTTTAGGGCGGTATATGCCTTTGCCGTATATCGAGCCTCCGAGATACATCTCGATGTCTGGTCTGAGGTCGAGTGTGAAGAGCTGGCGCACCTGCCAGTTGGTGTGGCGGTTCACGGTCTTGCTGCGCGAGTCGGTCACTGGTGTGGCCGATGATGGTGTATATTCCGTTGCGGTGTTCTGCCACCCGTCGGAGTGTTGCAGTTGGAAGTTGGTCTGGCTGCGGAGCAAGCCTGTAGCAAATGCCAGGGTGTTGTGTTGGCGTATGTCGCCATACGAGCCGACACGTGTGGCATTCTCGAGCCCTATGCCTTCATCGTGTTTCTTGGTAATGATGTTTATCACGCCGGCGATGGCATCGCTGCCGTAGAGTGCGCTGGCCGCACCTTTCACGATTTCGATATGGTCGATATTCTGAGGGTCGATGAGTGAGAGGTCGTTCTCACCACCTACATCGCCATGCAGCCTGCGTCCGTCAACAAGTATGAGTATGTAGTTGTTGCCCAGACCGTTCATCTGCATCTGGCTTCCCATGTCACCCTCGTTGAATGCAAACGATGCACTCAGTCCGCCCAGCAGTTCTTCCACCGAACTGGCGCCAAACTGCTTGAGTGTCTTCTCGCTTATCACTTCGGTATGTACGGGCACATCGCTCAGCAGGTGCTGGGTTCCAGTACCTGTAATGACCACCTGCTGCAACGTATCGAGCTTCAGGTCGTTCTGTGCCATCAATGGCAAGCTCATGGTTGCCACCACTAAGCCAGCCACAAACCGATTGATTGTCTGTCTCATGTTCCCTGTCCGTATTTTCCTGTACGGGCATCAGTATTTGTTATGTGCATAGGCAGGTCTTCTGGCTTCCCCTCGTTCGTCTGGCCTTCCCAAGGAAGAGGATTCCTCAGTGGCGATTCTGCAGACGAACATATTAAGCAGAAAGGGGTTACAGCTGCAGGTACAGCTCCGGTCTTGCACCGGATTCCCTTACATGGCACTACATATAAAATAAGGTGCCATTACCATTGCGACTGCAAAGTTACATCTTTATTGCATATCTACCAACTTTTTTTATGACTTTTTTCATTTCCCGAAGCATTTATTTGTGTCAGTCTTCTTTTATCAAAGGTCGGTTTATCATTTTGATTGGTATCAGTACAGCTCGATCCACTCGTAGGTGTTGCCTGTGGAGTTCATGTAGCGTATGAAGTCGGACTGCAGGATGTTGAGCGATGCGCGGCTGTCGTTGGGGTGGAACGAGAGGTGGGTGTAGTTCTGGAGGTTGCGGTCGAGGAACACGTGTACGTGGTGGTCGGTGTCGTTGAGCAGTCCGAAGGGGCTTACGGAGCCGGGGCGCAGTCCGAGGTAGCGCATCATGCGCTCGGGCGATGCGAATGAGAGTTTGCCTTGGTGCAGGCGTTGCTCGAGCGAGTGGATGTCGAGGTTCTGGTCGGCCTGGAACACCACGAGGTAGTGGCGGTTGCCTTTGTGGTTGCGGAAGAAGAGGTTCTTGCAGTGTGTGCCGGGCAGGTTGCCCCAGTACTGGCGCCCTATCTCGATGGTGTCGGCTGCCGGATGCTCGGTATATGTGTAGGCGATGCCGAGACGTTCTAACGTGTCATATACGATTTGTTGTCCTATCATGGAACTTGTATTTATGTGTTTCTGCGTTGCAAAGTTACGAATTATTTGCTGAATTGCGGCTGACTGCCGGCAATTAATTTTGTGAGTGCGCACTCGCGGGGCTGAGACTGCGCACTCGCGGGCCTGTGAGTGCGCACTCGCAGGGCTGTGACTGCGCACTCGCAAATTGAAGTTGCAGGCCGACGGATGAAAAAAACGTGTGGACTGAGCATTTTATTGATGCGACGGGGTTGTCGGTTGTCGATTTATTAGTATATTTGCAAACGGAAAACCACGTACGAGAGTTTTTAAGTGCAGACGATATGAAGAACGGGATATTGATAGCGGCTCCGACGAGCGGCTCGGGCAAGACGACCGTGGCCCGCGGACTGATGGCGCTGCTCACACGCAGAGGCTACACGGTGCAACCCATGAAGTGTGGCCCCGACTACATTGACACCAAATTCCATGCTGCGGTATGCGGTCGTCCGAGCATCAACCTCGACACATTTATGGAGACTCCGTCGCAGATGAGGCAGGTGGCCGAACGCTATGCCGCCACGGCCGATGTGTGTATCATCGAGGGGATGATGGGACTGTTCGACGGCTACGACCACGACCGTGGCTCGGCTGCCGAGATTGCCCTCACGCTCGACGTGCCGGTGGTGCTGGTGGTCGATGCAAGGTCGGCCGGATATTCGGTGGCACCGCTGCTCTTCGGATTCCGACATTGGAACGAGCAACTGCGGCTGGCGGGTGTAGTGTTCAACAAAGTGGGGTCGGCCCGACACGAGCAGATGCTGCGCGAGGTATGCCACGACGTGGGACTGAAGTGCTTGGGATGTGTGCCGCGCAACAAGGCGGTGGAGACCGACTCACGATACCTGGGGCTGGACTTCTCGCAGGGTGGCGGCGATACAGACACACTGGTGGAGATGATGCAAGCAATCGAACTGCCTATATCCATCTCACACCACGACAAAGGCTGCGGACAGGAACTGGCCGATATGCCACACCGCAACGAGGGCACAGTCGTAGCACTCAACAGCGAATCGTTCTCGTTTGTATATCAGCAGACACTCGACCTCCTCGGTGCATCAACCATCATCGACCCCGAAACCGACACCGCGCTGCCAGCCGATACACGCCTGCTCTACCTGCCTGGCGGATACCCGGAAAAACATCTCGAAACGCTGAGCGGCAACACCTCCATGCGCCA
>CAMHPM010000110.1 GCA_946187025.1 uncultured Prevotellaceae bacterium | reverse complement strand
TTGCGACACCTTTGCCAGGTCGTTCTTAAGGAAGTTTTCAACATAACGTGTGGCATCTCCGGCGTCGAGTCGGAGGTCGATTGAGTTGTCTGCAGCATAAACAGCCAGCGACTTCTGGTTGAGCACACGGCCGCCATATCCACCACCGTAGGCTTCGTACAGAAGTCCGCCGTCGTTGATATTCACTTCGGTGTATTGTGCCCATGTTCCGACACCCTGACCGGCTCCGTACGCATATCCATTATATTTGCTCGGCTGAATGATAGAATCGTTGACATTCACCCTTGCATATAGTGTGCGTCGGTAATCGTTGTTTCCACCATACAGATACGATGCCCTTGCTTTATTGCTGCTATAGTTGACATTCGACTCGAATACATCGCATGGCAGGTTGTTGTTGGTACCGTATGCACCACCGAAAATGCTGTTATAGACTTCTACGGTCGAACCCTTAGGCACATTCACAATTGTGCGTCGTGTCACACCTTCGTTGTAGCTTGCTCCGAACACGTTGCCGATTTTACCATTGGCAAGGTCGATAACGGCGGCGGCAGTGATGCCATCAGCGTTGGTCTTGGCATCAGCTTCATCGACATACATACCCACGCCACCGTTCTCGCCGGCACCGAATACTTGTGTTGTCCTGAACTTTTCGATGCTTGATGGTATGTCGATGAGCACATAGCTACGGTCTTGCATCTTGTCTCGGAACGGCTCGGTGTCGAACTTAGCAAGTCCGGATTTAGAGTCGTCGAATATACCTTTGCGTCCCTGACCTGCTCCGTATATTCTTAATACGGAGTTGTCGGAGTGTGACTGTGGTCGGAAGTTGACGAATGCGTTTTCGAGGCGTGGCTTGGTAAATCCGGCTTTTGGTGTGCCGTCGGCATTTGTATATTTCTCGAACACACGGTCGCGGTAATCGTAGTCTCCATAGCATCCGCCAAAGATATTTACTACACGACCTTGAATGTATTCGGTGTATGCACCGGCTGTCAGCACTTTGGCATTTTCATCACCTGTTGGGTTATATACCAAAGACTGTGTATCGGTGTTGACGCGCGACTTGAAGTTGGTGTTGTCGTCGTTCTTGATTTCGCCACCCAGGTCGTTTGCACCATATATGTTGTCGATTACCCATGGGAAACCGAAGTCGGCAGGGTCGTTGCTGTTAAGTCCCACGTAGGTTTCGGTGTGTCCGTAGATTGTGGCATTACAACTACCGGCAAAGGAGTTGAAGATGCGTCCGTTACCCAGGTTGACACGTGTGTTGCCGGCAATCGGTCCTTCGAATCCACCTCCATAAATGAAGACGCACTCGGCCATGTCTGGGCTGTCACCGGATGTACCTTTGGCCACACCCTTAGTCTCGTAGGAAAGGTTTACGTAGGTGCTGTAATCTGGATTATATGAATATACGTAGGTGTTGAAGTTGCCGTATGCATCCTTATCTGTTGACTCGTTCTTACCTATGGCACCTTCTTCGCTTCCACCGAAAATCTGGAATGTGTATCCCTTCTCGAGGTTTACGGTTGTGCTACCCCACACTTCTGAATCGCGTCCGTATCCGCCACCGAAGACGTTGAGTGCGGAACCGAGCACGTCCATACCTTGCTCAGCAAGAAGTACACCCGAATTGCGCGTAGTGATTGTGTATTCCTCGTTTTCGTAGAGTTTGTCGTTTTCGCCTTCGGTAACGTCGAACACCTTGTCGCGTTCGATGATTGAGCCGTCGAGTTTGATGACGATATTTCCATTGACATGTCCCGACTCATAACATCCTCCATAGACGTTACCACCTTTGAGGCGGCGATTCTTATCTTCGGTTGTAGCTGTGCCACCGGCTGGCAGTGTGGTAGGTGCGGTAACTTTGTCATATACCTTAGTTGTATTATTAAACAGAATTGTGTTCCACTCCAGTTGTCGGTTGTTGTTGGCATCCAGCACGTATTCGTCGCTGCTGTTTTTAAGCCATCTCTTTGGTTGCAGTCTGATGCCCGAGAGGTCAAGGTGCAGACGGTCTTTGATTTTTCCGTCTTCGGTGTAATCGTCGCGCTGTGCGAGCGAGCCGATAACGCCTCCGAAGAATGCTGCGTTGTTCTCGCTACCTCTGACGTTGGCATTCTTACATCCACCTACAAACTTGTCGTAAACGAAAACTGCTTTGTTGAATGTTATTTGTATGAGGTCGGGATATGTGATACTTCCCACATTTCCGCCGCAATAGAACGAACCGAATCCTGATGTATATGGACTATATTCGTCGTGTTCGCGTACTGACGGCAAGATGCTCATTGCAGCACCGTCCATATAGGTTGAGAACACTGTGGCATTGGTCAGCGTCATGTGGCTGAATTGGTGGCTTTGTTCATCAACTCCCACAACATTGCCTGCGTACTGAGCGAGCAGCTCTGGCTTGACCATGTTTTCACCATTGTTGCCAAGGAATGCCTGGTCGGCGACGGCATACGAGCCAATCACCAACTCGCCCTTGGCTGTCTTGCGGCTGCTATAGAGCGTAGCACTGTTGCCTCCTACATATATCGAACCTTCTACGATGGTTGTCTTGTCTTCTTTACCGGCAATGTATATTGACACCTCTTCGGCATTAGGACGGTGCCTGTACAGTGCATTTGCCGACTCCTGGGCATCTGTATATGTTCCGTAGTAGAAGTCGCCATATATGATATCGTCTTTTAGGTCAGGGTTGTCGGTATATGCATACGAGCCGTTACCGCCACCATATACGTCGCCGTGGATAGTGGTGAGGATGTTGACGCCGTTTCCTCCATATACGCGTCCGGTTATATCGCTACCGCCATAGACATTGGTGATATTTCCGCCGCTGATCTGCACACGTGCAGCCATTCCGTCGGCAAAGTATGGATATCCCTCCGGGGCAGAAAGATCAATCTGTTCTTCTCCAACGGCCGTTGGGTTGACATCGGCTTTGCGGCATCCGCCATATACGTTGTGTACTGTGATGTTTGAGCCTTCGTCTATATCGAGCAGGATGCCCTTACGGTTGGTCATTGCGCCTTCGTTACCTCCGCTATAGAGGTTGTTAATGCTACCGTTTAGCAGGTGCCATGTCGGCTGTATGGCCATCGGGGTTTTGTTATTTCCGCCAAACACACGGATGAACTGATAGTCGTTGGTGAATGTGGAAAGGTTGATACCCATGGCTATCAGACGCTTGTTTTCGGCTTTCTTAATGGTTTCCAGATTCAGTGTCTGTCCTTCCTTGTCTGCAAGGTTGATTCCTTTTATCGAGGTTGTTATGTCGGATGTGTTGTTGATGCATATATCGGTTGCGTTGAGCACGTTGGCCTTGTTACCGCCACCATATACATAACCGTAGGTACCACCGCTGATTTCAAGATATGTCTTGTCGATGGTCGGGGCTTCCAGACCTGCATATTCGCCTGTGGTGTAGTCGTAATCGCCGTTACCTCCGCCGAAGAGCTGGCCTATGAATATGTGTTTGCCGGCTACTTCCTTGGTGCTTCGGATGAAGGCATTGTATGATGCATCTATACCGGTGACAGAGGTGTTGACGGTGAATGGAACCGGCAGTTTTGCCAACTTCGTCCACTCCCATTCTTCCGACGACTGGGCACGGCCAGAAATATCGTTACCGCCATATACGGCATTGACGAGCATGTCGTTCTTAAGGTTCTCGCCGTCGATGTTTACGTAGGTGTATCCATAGATATCGGCCTTGCAAGCACCGCCGAACACATTACCCTGCATGTCGCCACCCAACAGGTGTACGTTGGTGGAGCCAATGAGGTCGGCTGCGTTTCCACCTCCATAGACGTTGTGAAGGATTGTACCGTTCTCGATAGTGACATCTGACTTGCCGAACACTTGTGCTGCTGAACCATCGCCGGCTCCATACACATCTGTGATGGTTGCCGTCTTGGAAACGAGCACCGACGTATTGCCAAATGCACGACCCATACTGCCACCGCCAAACACGGTGCCAACTGTACCGTCATAGATTTTCACCGTCGAGGCTGGATCGGTCAACCGATGCTCGGGATCATTTACCGGATATAGATTGATCTTGACAGATTCGGCTGATACAGTCGATTTCACGTCGCCTGCTGCCACTGCGGCCAAGGTGCCGTTGGCTATTTCCTCATTATGCTCAGTATTGTATGCTGCGGCTTCTTCTGCAGTATAATATGTGTATATAGCACCGTCTGCATTGTCTGTTCCGATAGCTCCGTTTTTTCCTCCACCATAGACTCTACCGCCTATAGTGAGGGTGTATGCCGGTTCTGGTTCCTGTGCATCGATTGATAAAGGAGATAACGCCATCATGAATGCAAGCATTGCTGTTGCACTGTATCTGGAGTTGGTTATGTTGGTGATATGCATTGTAAATTGATTATGTGTTGTATTGTTATTATCTTCTTTTGTGTAGCCCGGTTTACGAGTTGTGCGTGTGTCTTGTTTTGCGAGTGCGCAGCCATGGGGTTGTGAGTGCGCAGTCATGGGCTTGCGAGTGCGCGGTCATGGGGTTGTGAGTGCGCGGTCATGAGGTTGCGAGTGCGCGGTCGTATCGGGCCGCATGTGTGCCGGTGTTGTCCGGCACGAGAGCGTCTCCCCTCGCTATGTCCTGCCCCCCTATGGTGTCGCAACCTTGATGGTTGGGTTGTTGAGGTCAGGGTTGGACAGTTGGTAGAGATACGTCGGGTTGATCGTAAGCTTCACCATGTATTTCTGTCCACGATTGAGGGCATCCTCTATTGCCGGCAGCTTGTTCACTGCCTTGCAGTTTTTGCGAACGAGGTTGCCTGCCATGTCGTAAACGTCGAACGTAGAGGTAATCGACAGACCTTGTTCTATATTATCGACCGAAGGGGCAAAATATCCTGGAATCTGCACGAAGTCGGTTGCTGTAGGTATGAAACCTTTAGCCTTGAGTTCGGCTGCATCGGTCGGGATTTCGGTTATTTCTTCTGTTGTATTGTCGTATAACGTAGTTGTCATCTCACCTGATTTCTCATCGCTGTAAACAATGGTCAGCGGGTCGGAATTGGTACTGTTGGCGCTTATCGTTATCGTTGCGTCGATCGACTTGGCATGAGTGGTTGTGAAATCCATCTTACGCAGGCGTATGCGGCGCAGTTTGGCATAATTGGCATTTACGCTCAGCTGCAAATCGACGGCAGCATAGAGGTGGTCGAGCAACAGACGTACATAGTGCTGACGTATTTTCTTGCTAGCTCCACCGACCGTGGTATCGTAGGCAAACACGCCACGTTTCACCTCGCCGTTCTCAAGTGTGATTGTGCCTCCGGCACCTTCAGTGACCGTCACGTCCTGTACGCCGACGATGACACATGGGTCGGCCGGAGTGAGCACCTGCATATCATCGATAAACAGCCGGGCTCCATTGGCATAACCGCCATCGACTTCGCTTACCGAGGCTGCGGCAGCCATTTCGCGTGGCATAAACCCATACATATAATATTTATTCGGGAGGTCAACAAATATGTTCGATTCCCATTCGTCGTTACCACGATAAAGCACCGACTGCATACGGTCGTAGTCGAATGGTGTCATGAACACACCGATGGTGGAATAAGCGATGTTGGGCGATGGGTTCACAATCGAGTATTTCGTGAAACCATCGGGAACGGTCACACCATCAATCACTGCCCTTGTAGGTGTTGATATGTCGGTCAGCGGTGTAGTAAATGGTGCTATTTGCAACTTAGGACGCTCAGTGGCTGGCGTCGCTTCATCATCGGTACAGGCTGTAAGTCCGTACAGGCAAAGGGCCGACAGACAAACAACTGCCACACCACCTATGGTGCGTACCACGATATTAGGCTTATATGTTGTTGTTCGTTTCATCTTGTCCAAGGTTCCCGGGCGACCAAATCGCCCGACACTAACAGTTGTTAATGTTTATAGCTCAATATATATATTCGTTAATCATCAATCATCAATCATCAATCTTCAATCATCAATCTTCAATCATCAATCTTCAATCATCAATC
>CAMHPM010000109.1 GCA_946187025.1 uncultured Prevotellaceae bacterium | reverse complement strand
CGACGGACGCCTCTCGCTCGAGTCGAAGACCGAAATACAACACATGCTCCGCATGGTGAGCGAGCTCGAATCAATAGGCGACTCGTGCTACAACCTGGCACGCACACTGAACCGCAAACGCCAGCATTCGCAAAACGACTTCACCGAAAAACAATACGAGCACATCACCAACATGATGAGCCTTGACGACGATGCCCTCGAGCAAATGGTCATCGTAGTGAAATACGGCGAGCAACGCTACGTCGATCTCAACAAAAGCTATAACATAGAGCACGAAATCAACAACTACCGCAACCAGCTCAAAAACCAAAACATCGTAGATATCAACAAACACCTCTACGACTACCAGATGGGAGTCTTTTACATGGACCTCATTGCCGAATGCGAAAAACTCGGCGACTACATAATCAACGTAATCGAAGCCACCGGCATTCGTGAAAAGAAACAAAACGGATTCTAAAAACAAACCACAATGGAACATCCCGAAAACAGCGCCGAATACGAAGGACTGATGGTAAACGCCGGAGTTGACCATCAGGAAATCGTAAACCCATACCTCAACCACATGCGCAAGAAACGCCAGAAACTATTCACCGTCGATGAATACGTAGAAGGCATCCTGCGCGGCGACGTCACCCGCCTGAGCCAAGCCGTGACCCTCGTAGAGAGCACCCTGCCCGAACATCAGGCCATAGCACAAGAGGTAATCGAGAAGTGCCTGCCCTATGCAGGTAACTCGGTACGCGTAGGCATATCAGGAGTTCCCGGTGCAGGCAAGTCAACCAGCATCGACGCATTTGGCATCCACGTGCTCCAGCACTACGGAGGCAAACTGGCTGTGCTGGCCATCGACCCGTCGAGCGAAAAGACCAAAGGCAGCATCCTCGGCGACAAGACACGCATGGAACGCCTGTCAGTACACCCAAAATCCTTCATCCGCCCCTCGCCAACAGCAGGTTCGCTCGGCGGCGTGGCACGCAAGACACGCGAGACAATCATACTGTGCGAAGCAGCCGGATACGACAAAATCTTCGTCGAGACAGTAGGTGTGGGACAATCAGAGACAGCCTGCCACTCCATGGTCGATTACTTCCTGCTCATACAACTGGCAGGCACCGGCGACGAGCTGCAAGGCATAAAGCGCGGAATCATGGAAATTGCCGACGGAATCGTCATCAACAAAGCCGACGGAAGCAACGTGGACAAAGCCGAACTGGCAGCCAGCCACTTCCGCAACGCACTACACCTCTTTCCACTTCCCGACAGCGGAATAGTGCCCGAAGTGATGTGCTACTCAGGCTTCTACGACCTCAACATCGACAAGGTCATGGCAATGGTCTTCAGATACATCGACAAAGTTAAGCAGTCGGGCTATTTCCAATACCGCCGCAACGAGCAGTCAAAATACTGGATGTATGAAAGCATCAACGAGCAACTGAAGAACAACTTCTACTACAACCCGGCCATACGCGCCATGCTCCCCGACATGGAGAATGCAGTGCTTGGCGGACAGATGACCTCGTTTGTAGCAGCCAGCAAACTGCTCGACAACTACTACAGCACCATCAACCACACATCGTGACCCAAACCACACGTCGCAACAACAGCAAGAACCAACAACATGAGCAGACGAATCACACTCACAATCCTCGCCCTATACTCCACCCTCTCAAGCCTCATGGCACAAGAGGGCAGCAGCGGCTATCAGTTCCTGGAAGTGCCGACATCGGCACACGCAGCAGCTGTGGGAGGAACCAACGTGAGCATAATCGAAGACGATGCAACACTCATGTTCACCAATCCCGCACTGCTGGCCAACGTGTCCGACAAGACACTGAACCTCAACTTCACCTCATACATCTCAGGCACAAACAAACTCAGCGCCTCGTTTACCAAACGGGCCGGCGAACGCGGCACATGGGCCATAGGCGCCATGCTGCTCAACTACGGCGAAATGACCGAAACCAACGAGCACTTCGAGCAGCTGGGCAAATTCTCGGCCAAAGACATCAACCTGCAAGGAGGCTACACATATCTGTTCTCCGACTTCTGGAGCGGCGGAGTGCAAGCCAAAGTCCTCATGTCGAGCTACGGCGAATACTCGTCAACCGCCATCGGAGTGGATTTAGGACTGAACTATTTCGATGCCGGCCACGGCCTGTCATTCAGCCTCGTAGGACAGAACCTCGGAGGACAAGTCGATGCACTCTATGAGCAAAACGAGTCATTGCCGTTCAACCTCGTAGCAGGCATATCCAAAGACCTTGCAAACGCGCCGATACGACTGTCGCTCACATTCGACAACATAACCGACTGGGACGAGAAGAAGCCGATAAACCACCTCACATTCGGTGCCGAAATCTTCCCTTCGGCCACCACATGGGTAGCAGTCGGCTACAACCCACGCCGAGGCAACGAAATGAAGATAGGCGACAGCAAGCACTGGGCAGGAATGTCGGTCGGTGCAGGTCTCAACACAAAGAAGTTCAAGGTGGGACTGGCATGGGGCAAATACCATGTGGCAGCATCATCGCTCATAATCAACACAAGCTACTCATTCTGATACACCGCCACAAGTTGCCATTCACAACTCACACCACATCATTTTTTATTCACAGACAAAATCACAGAAACATGCAATCGAAGATAATAGTTGCAATCGACGGACACTCATCGTGCGGCAAAAGCACAATGGCCAAATGGCTGGCACGCCAAGTGGGATACATCTACATCGACACAGGCGCCATGTACCGCACAATAACCCTGTTTGCACTCCGTAACGGATTTATCACGTCAGCCGGAATAGACGAGGCCGGACTGAAGGCCGCACTTGACAAAGTAAAGGTGAGCTTCACACTCGACCCCGACACCCATCTGCCACTCGCCTGCCTGAACGGAGAAGTGGTTGAAAGCCAGATTCGCGGCATGGAGGTATCAAACAATGTGAGTCCGATTGCCGCACTGCCGTTTGTGCGTGAAGTGATGACCGCCCAACAGCAACAGATGGGACAAGACAAAGGCATCGTGATGGATGGCCGCGACATAGGCACGGCAGTGTTTCCCGATGCCGAACTCAAGATTTTTGTCACAGCATCGGCCGAGGTACGTGCCCGCCGCCGCTACGACGAACTGATTGGTAAAGGCGAGACCGACATAAACCTGGACGACATCAGGCGCAATGTGGAGGAACGCGACTACATCGACTCGCACAGAGAGGTCAACCCTCTGCGCCAGGCACCCGATGCCCTGATACTCGACAACTCCCACATGACCAAAGACGAACAAAACGAATGGTTGCTCTCACATTTCAACGAATGTGTAGCAGCACAGCAACAATAGCAACATCATGATAGTAGAAATCGACAGCGGTTCGGGATTTTGCAATGGGGTCACCACAGCCATACGCAAGGCAGAGGAAGAACTCAGTGCCAGCAAGACACAACTATATTGCCTTGGCGACATTGTACACAACGGTCGCGAATGCGAGCGTCTGAAGGCAATGGGGCTCATCAGCGTTGACCGCGAAAAGCTCTCACAGTTGCACGACACCAAACTGCTGCTGCGTGCCCACGGCGAACCGCCATCGACCTACCGTCAGGCAGCCGAACAAAACATCGAAATCATTGATGCCACATGCCCGGTGGTGCTGCATCTGCAACGACGCATCAAGGCCGACTACGACGCCGACACCGACCACAAACGCCAGATTGTGATATATGGCAAGAACGGACATGCCGAGGTTGTGGGCCTTGTGGGACAAACCGAGGGAACGGCCATCGTAATCGAGACACTCGAAGATGCACACAGGCTCGACTTCTCGCGCGACATCAGCCTCTACTCACAAACCACCAAGTCGCTCGAGGGTTTCCGCGAAATTGTGAAATACATTCAGTCGCAAATGCACGATGGAGCCGAGTTTCACTATTTCGACACCATCTGCCGACAGGTGGCCAACCGTATGCCACGGATTCGCGAATTTGCGATCAGGCACGACGTCATACTCTTCGTCTGCGGCAAGAAAAGTTCGAACGGCAAGATACTATTCTCACAATGTCTTGATGCCAACCCGCGTTCACACATCATCGACAGTGTCGAAGAGATAGACCGGCAGTGGTTTGACGGTGCCGAGACTATAGGCATCTGCGGTGCTACATCCACACCGAAGTGGCTCATGGAGCAGTGTCGTGAAGCAATAATGAAGAATGAATAATGGTTGTTTGTATAGCAGAGAAACCGAGCGTGGCACGCGACATAGCCAATGTGCTGGGTGCCACACAGGCAAAGCAAGGATATATAGAGGGTAACGGCTACCAGGTGACATGGACCTTCGGTCACCTGTGTGAGCTGAAACAGCCTGGCGAATACAACGTGCGCTGGAAGCAATGGGACATGTGGGACCTCCCCATGATACCCCAGCGTTTCGGCATTCGCCTGAAGGACGACGAAGGAGTGAAAAAGCAATTTGCCATAATCGAGAAGCTGATGCAAGCTGCCGACGAAATCATCAACTGCGGTGATGCCGGTCAGGAAGGCGAACTCATCCAGCGATGGGTGATGCAGAAGGCAGGAGCCCGATGTCCGGTGCGCCGTCTGTGGATCAGTTCGCTCACCGAACAGGCCATACGTGAGGGTTTCAACTCGCTGAAGGACCAGTCGGAATATCAGTCGCTCTACGAGGCAGGCCTCTCGCGGGCCATAGGCGACTGGACCCTCGGCATGAATGCCACACGCCTCTACACCATGAAGTATGGGCAAAACCGGCAGATACTGTCCATCGGCCGCGTGCAGACACCGACCCTGGCTCTCATCGTGCGCCGACAGCAGGAAATAGAGAACTTCGTGCCCGAGCAGTATTGGATTCTCTCAACCATCTACCGCGACGTCACCTTCCAATCCACCAAAGGCAAGTTTGCCAGCAAGGAAGAGGGCGAGCAGTTTCTCGAGAAAATCAAGGATGCACCATTCAGTGTGACCGATGTATCGGCAAAGAAAGGCACCGAAGCGCCGCCGCGACTCTACGACCTCACATCGCTGCAGGTGGATTGCAACCGCAAGTTCAACCTCTCTGCCGAGCAGACATTGCAAACCATACAGAGCCTCTATGAGAAGAAGCTCACCACCTATCCGCGTGTCGATACCACATTCCTCAGCGACGACATCTATCCGCGATGCCCCGCCATACTGAAAGGGCTCAAGGGCTACGAGCAGTTCACCCAGCCGCTCGAAGGCAAGAAGCTGCCGAAATCGAAGAAAGTGTTCGACTCGTCGAAGGTGACCGACCACCATGCCATCATACCCACAGGGCAGCACACATCGCCCATGACCGACATCGAGCGTCGCGTCTATGACCTCGTGGCACGTGCCTTCATCGCCGCATTCTACCCCGACTGCCGATTCCTCACCACCACGGTGATGGGCAAGGCTGCCGACGTGGAATTTAAGGTGACAGGCAAGCAAATCACCGACCCCGGATGGCGGGTTGTCTATCAGAAAAGCACAGAGGGCACAGAGAAGACAGATGGCACAGAGGACACAGAGAAGACAGAGAGCACAGAGAACTCTGAAAACAAAGACGTGGAAGAGCGCACCCTGCCTGCCTTCACAGTGGGCGAAAGCGGACCGCACACACCATCGCTCATGGAGAAGTGGACCACCCCGCCCAAGCCCTACACCGAAGCGACCCTGCTGCGAGCCATGGAGACCGCCGGCAAGTTTGTCGAAGACGAAGAACTGCGCGACGCGCTGAAGGAGAACGGCATTGGCCGCCCATCGACCCGAGCAGCCATCATCGAGACCCTCTTTAAGCGACACTACATACAGAAACAACGCAAGACACTCGTCGCCACAGCCACTGGTGTAGAACTCATCGGCCTCATCCACGAGGAATTGCTGAAAAGCGCCGAACTCACCGGACAATGGGAACGCAAGCTGCGCATGATCGAGCGCCACGAATACAGCGCCCGGCAGTTTATCGACGAACTGAAGCAGATGGTGACCGACATCATACAAACCGTACGTGCCGACAACTCCAACCGACGTGTCACCGTGACAGAAGAACCGGAGAAAAAGAAGAAACGCCCTG
>CAMHPM010000108.1 GCA_946187025.1 uncultured Prevotellaceae bacterium | reverse complement strand
TTTTGATGTCGATATCTTGTTGCCCTCGAGGTTGAGGAACTCGTTGGACGGCACGTTGTCGGGCAGGATATAGTCGCCGTGTGCTTTCAGCATTGACGGGAAGACGATGCAGTGGAAGACGATGTTGTCCTTTCCGATGAAATGTATGAGGCGGCTCTCGTCCGACTGCCACCACTGCTGCCATGTGCCATACTTCTCGGGGTTGGCGTCGCACAGCTCCTTCGTGTTGCTGATATAGCCGATAGGGGCGTCGAACCACACGTAGAGCACCTTGCCTTCGGCTCCTTCGACCGGTACAGGTATGCCCCAGCTGAGGTCGCGGGTCACGGCACGCGGCTTCAATCCGCCGTCGAGCCACGACTTGCACTGGCCGTACACGTTAGGGCGCCATTCTTTGTGGTCGTTCAGTATCCACTGCTCCAGCCATGGCTGATACTGCTCGAGCGGCAGATACCAGTGCTTGGTAGCACGCTTCACGAGCGGATTGCCAGTCACGGCATTGTATGGATTGATGAGTTCGTCGGGGCTCAGGGTGCTGCCGCACTTCTCACACTGGTCGCCGTATGCCTCGGGTGCATGACACTTAGGGCATTCGCCACGTATGTTGCGGTCGGTGAGAAACTCACCTGCCTGCTCGTCGTAGTATTGTTCGCTCTCAATCTCCACAAACTTACCTTCGTCGTAGAGCTTGCGGAAGAAGTCGGCAGCAAACTTATGGTGAATCGCAGAGGTGGTGCGGCTATATATGTCGAACGAGATACCGAAGTCTTCGAACGACTTCTTTATGATGTTATGATAACGATCGACCACATCCTGCGGTGTGCAGCCTTCTTTGCGGGCACGGATGGTGACAGGCACTCCGTGCTCGTCGCTACCACCGACGAAGAGGACTGGACGTCCCTTCAGCCGAAGGTATCTCACATAAATGTCGGCTGGCACATACACCCCAGCCAGGTGTCCTATGTGCACCGGCCCGTTAGCATAGGGCAGGGCCGATGTAACAAGTGTACGTTTGTATTGCTTCACTGCTTTGAATAATGAATATTTTTAAATAATGAATAATTAATAATGAATAATGAATAGCGGGTGTTGGAGAACTCAGAGAACTCGGAGACCTCAGAGACCTCAGAGATCTCAGAGAGCTCGGAGTCCCCAGAACCCTCAGGTGGCCCGTAGCTCTTATTTATGCACCCAGGTTCCTATGTCTTCGCCCTCGATTACTTTCTTCAGGTTGCCCACTATGTCCATGTTGAACACGTAGATAGGCAGGTTGTTGTCCTGGCACATGCAGATGGCAGTGAGGTCCATCACCTTGAGGCCGCGTTCGAGCACCTCGGCGTATGTGATTTCCGAGTATTTCGTAGCAGTAGGGTCTTTCTCGGGATCGGCTGTATAGACACCATCGACGCGTGTGCCCTTGAGCATCACGTCGGCTTCGATTTCAATGCCGCGCAGGCTGCTGCCGGTGTCGGTGGTGAAGTATGGGTTGCCTGTTCCTGCCGAGCATATCACTACCTCGCCATGTTCCATGGCTTCGATGGCCTTCCACTTGGTGTAGAACTCGCCGATAGGCTCCATCCTGATGGCGGTGAGCACACGGTTCTTGCAGCCGATAGCTCCGAGTGCGCTCGAGAGGGCAAGCGAGTTGATGACTGTGGCACACATGCCCATCTGGTCGCCCTTCACACGGTCGAATCCTTTGCCGGCTCCGCTGAGGCCTCGGAAGATGTTACCTCCACCGATGACGATACCTATCTCCACACCCATGTCGTGGATTTCCTTTATCTGACGCGCATAGTCGTTAAGGCGTTCTGTATCGATGCCGTAGCCTTGCTGTCCCATGAGGCTCTCGCCGCTGAGCTTGAGTAGTATCCTTTTGAATCGCATGTTTGTAATCATTTAAGAGACCCTCTCATGTGGAAGAGGGTCTCGTCTTGTGGGTTATTATATGTCTTTTATATCATTTGCTTGCACCGTTGCGTGTACCTCCGCTCCATGTGTCGGTGGCTGCATAGATGTCGGCTGCCGCCGAGTTGGTGACGTTGATTGTGATGTCGCCGGCCGTCTGTGTGAGTGCCTTGTCGGCCTTGATGCCGAATGACTTGTTGCTGGTTGATGTATCGGTACCCCCGCTGACGGTGAGGTTGACATTAGTTCCGCTGAAATTGAGGTTTCCGCCCGAGCGTACAGTACCTGTCACCTTGGTCACATTCTTGCCGCGTATGCCTCGTGCACCATCGGCCGACAGTGTTCCGCTGATGGTTCCACCTTTGAAGTTGCCTGTGTATGATGTGCATATACCTTCCGATGCAGCTCCGGTGATGTTGAGGATTATGCTGCCGCCGCTCATCGTGAAGATGCTGTCGCACTTGAGGCCGGTGCCTTCGGTTGCCGTTATGTTGAGTTTCAGTGTTCCGTCCTTGATCTTGACACATCCGTAGTCGTCGGAGTCGATGCAGTCGCTGCCGCAGCTGCCTATGTTTACCGTGCCTCCGTTCATTTGGAAGTAGTTGTGTTCGCTGCCTTTGTCACCTCGACCGCAGTGTATGCCGTCGCTCACGGCACTCAGTACGTTGAGTGTTCCGAACGATCCCTTGATGATGAGGTATTCCTTGGCTGCGATGGCATGTTTGAGGTTTCCCTTGACGTTGAGTATGCCTCCGCCCTTGAACTCGATGTGTCCCTTGGTGTAGAATGCAGCTTTCTGGTCGCCGCTGGAGCTGTCGGTCAGGGTGTTGACGGTTCCTTCCTTCACTATGCAGTCGATGCGTTTACCGCATTCGATGTCGATTGCTGCTCCTTGTCGCGAGATGAGTTTCACGCCGTTGAGTTGCATGGTGAGCTTGTATGACCCGTTGAGTGTGAACGAGCCGTCAGACGATGTGCCCGACAGGCTATACATGTACTCGGTGGTTGTGTTGGTCGATGTTATCACCACGTGTGAGCTTGTTCCGCTTGAGCATGTCACGCCAGTGATGCCGGCCGGTATGTTGACGGTTGCTGTTGTGCCGTTATACTTGATGGTAATCATCGGGAATTGTGGCTCGCTGAATGTGATGCTGTCTATGTCGGCCACTTCGTATGTCTCGCCGGCTATGTTCACTGTTGTCTGGTCGGCCGAGAATGTCATGTCGCCTATATCGGCAATGGTGTATGTGTCGTAGCCATATCCGTGGCACACGTATGCGTTCTGGCCGTTCATGCTGATGGTGGCCAGGCATAGTGCAACGAGGCTTATTAGTGTTCGCTTCATGTTGTGTGGATTAGTTGTTTTGTATGCTTTCGTAAACATTGAGTACGTCCTGGGTATCGACGGCGCTGTCTTGGTTAACGTCTTCGGTGCCTATGGTTGATTCGGGTGTCTGGTTCTGCATGAATTCATAGATTACCAGCACGTCCTGTGTATCGACCGTTCCGTCTTGGTTGACGTCCTGTGTGGCGTATGCGGCGGCGAGGTCGAAGTAGATGCGGCTCACTGCGCTGATGGCGGTCGTCTGCTTGGTGCCGTCCTTGAGGTTCACCACCACGTTTCCGTTTTCGAATGTCAGTTTCTGCACTTGTTTCAAAGTGTAGTTAGTAGTTGTGTTGGCCACGATGTAGAGTGTGTAGTCGTCGGCCATTGCCGTGATGCACATCATAACTGCCACGGCTGTTGCTATCAGTTTCTTCATAATATTCCCGTTATTTCTTTTTTATGTTTCATATGTGTGTGTCGGGCCCTTGTGTGCCGGCATGTGTGTCAGAATTCGAATTTGTAGCTCAGTCCCACCAGGTGTCCGTTTTGTTCGTCGTCATCGTCTTCGGTGTTGTAGCGGTAATAGACACTCACTTTGTTCATCTTGTTGAGCTTGTAGTCGTACCCGGCTGTGAATTTCCATTTGTTGGCTGTGTAGTTGAGGCCGCATCCGTAGTCAACCGACGCGAAGAGGTCAACCGGGAATCCCTTGATGTCGTAGCTTACCGTGAGTTTCGAGCGCAGTATGGTGCGGTCTTTGCGGTTTTTGCGGTCGGTGTCCTGGTTGAGCGAACGTCCAATCACGTTGCCGTCGGGGTCGAGGTTGTTGTTGTCGATGTATGTGTTGTCGTCGTATATATATGGCGAGTACAGCCAATCGATGGATCCGTCGTCTTGTATCTCGCTGTTGTATTCATCTACACGGTATTTTATGCGCGACGGTGTTGCGGTGTAGTAGTGTGCATGTTGCACGGTTTCCTTCAGTGTGAACGACCATCGCTTGTCGGGTGTGTAGTTTGCCGACAGGGCTATGTTGGCACGCAGTCGGTTGCGCCAGTAGCTGTCGGTGATGTTCCATCCCTTGAGGTCGCCTACCTGGAAGAATCCGTCGTCAACGAGGTCGTCGTCTGCGTCGAAGTATTTGTTGTCTGTCTCGCAGAGACGGTATGTCCACAGCCATTCGCCTCCTACCGATGCCTTGGCGCTGAATTTCTTGTCGGTCGTCTGGTAGAGTCGTTTTGATATGGCTGCTCCCACGGTGAACCGGTCTATCTTCTTTGCATCGTCTTGTGTGCGCATTGACCCGTCGAACTCGAGTTTCAGCCCTTTGGTCAGTTTGGTTTCGCCTTCGATTCCGAGTTCGTAGCCGAAGTCGTCGGATTGTGCAAATGCAGTGCTTATTGCCGCAACCGAGGCAACGGCTGCTATTATGAAATGTCTGGTCATGGTCATCGGTTTTATTGGTTTATGTATGGTTTAATCGTATAGCTTTGGCATCTTCTGGAGCGAATCGTCGTTGTCTTTGTTGTCGCTTTCAGTGTAGAACACCTTGATGAGGGCCATGTCCTTGAGGAAGTCGATCGAGCCTATGGCCACATCCTGTATGTTGAGGCCGGTGCGCTTGCGCAGGTCTTCGATGAGTTCGGCACGGCGTTCAGGGGTGATGAGGTCTATCTTGTCGTACTTGATGTATTTGGTGCTGAGGCTGGTGACCCATTTGCCACCTTCGGCAATCCAGATGACGAGTATGAAGAGCATGTTGGTGACGGTGAGCTCGATCATGGCCGTGAGTTCCGGTGCGAGGAATTCAGGGTGCTTGTCGCTTATGTCGGCCATCCATGCCAGGCCGTTGATTGCAGCGAGCGATATGACGAGGAAGAGGTATGTCATCTCGCGGATTGGAACCGACTCGGTCCTGTACCTCATGATGCAGAAGATGGCAAAGAGGCCCATGGCAATACCTGTCTTCAGTTTGGCATCGCCCATGAGGTGTATGAGCATGAAGATGCCGAATCCCACAAGCACGTAGGTGAAGAAGAAATCAATGCGGCGGCTCTTGGGGAAGTAGAAGCAGCGTGCAATGATGACTGTGAACACTGTGTTGATGAGGAGCCTGAACAAGAGGTCGAGCAGGCGGTAGCTGTCACTGGTGATGAGTGACATGAAGTCGTTGAGTGATTCCATAATGTTTATTTTCTGTTGGACGATTTATTTATTCATTCATTTCAGCAGGTAGGAGTGAAGACGCATGTTATTGCAAGCAACTCAGATGTTTCGCTCTTCACTTATCACTCCTTACCATTCAGCTTCGCCAGCATCATCACTTTTGCCTTGAAGTTGTTCTGCTTCAGGCCCGGGTCGGTCCACACCATGCCTATGCAGCACTTGCTGAAGCCCGTGGGGTGAATGTGCAGGTCGCGCAGCAGCGAGCATATCGGTGAATAGACGTTGCCGTCGCGTTTCAGTTCTATTATAACAAGCTGGTCGCTGTCGGCATCGCGCCCCGTCTCGAAGTTGTGGAAGCGGATGTTGAAGTCGATGGTCAGGCGCTCGGTCTTGCCCATGTTGACCAGTGTGATGCGGTCAAACATGTTCTGCACCACCTGGTGCATCGAGCTGAATGGTATGTGCGCCTTCTTCTGCACCAGCTCGGGCACTCCCTCCGTCTGACTCGCCGCTTCGATCGAAGGCACCTGTATGCGCTTCTTCTTCGTGCGGCCGTGGTTGTTTTTGTTCTTCACCTCGAGAAACGTCAGGTCGCCGCTCGTGAGGTATGTCCGCACCCTCACCTTCACCCTCCTCGCCCAGCGGTTGTGGTGCATCATGTACATGGCATGTTCGTCGGTATCGAAGTA
>CAMHPM010000107.1 GCA_946187025.1 uncultured Prevotellaceae bacterium | reverse complement strand
GAGAACTATCGTCGCAGCGGAGTGACCGACCCTATGCGCATACCCAAAGATGCATTCTATGCCCACCAAGTCATGTGGCACGGATGGGTCGATCAGCCCAACGACACCGAGGGCTCGCCCCTCAACGCCCAGCTGGCCGACTGCAACCAGACATACATCGTGGGGCACTGGAACTACGACGCGACGGTCAGTAAGCCTGTCTATGTAGTTTCCAACGCAAACGATGTAGAGCTATTCCTCAACGGCCGCAGCCTCGGACACGGCAAGAACGACTACCGCTTCCTCTACACGTTCCGCAACGTGAAGTGGGAAGCCGGCACCCTCACCGCTGTGGGCTACGACCGCCATGGCCGCGAACTCTCGCGACATAGCATCAGCACAGCCGATGAGCCCGCTGCATTGCGCCTCACCACCATCGAAAACCCAGCGGGATGGCAAGCCGACGGAGCCGACCTCATGCTCGTCGAGTTTGAAGTGGTCGATAAAGACGGACGTCGCTGTCCGCTCGACAATCGTCCCGTCAGCTTCACCCTCGACGGCCCGGCCGAGTGGCGCGGAGGCATAGCCCAGGGCCCCGACAACTACATTCTAAGCCAGACACTGCCTGTCGAGTGTGGAGTGAACCGCGTGTTGCTCCGCAGCACCACCAAGGCAGGAGCCGTCACACTCAAGGCCGAGGCAGAGGGACTGGCATCACAAGTCCTCAACCTCAAGACTCACAAACCGACACTTTCAGCTCCACAACCAGTTGCCGTACCGAACAAGCAACTTGGCCAGCCCACTTTTGTGCAGACACACACCGGCATAGCTATCGCATCGGCCACGGCCGACACTAACGACGAAAATGTGGTCATGAGCTACGACGACAACGAACTCAGCGAGTGGCGCGGCGGCACATCAGTGACCTACACCCTCGCCCAGTCGGCGCCCGTGACCGACATCTGCCTGAAGCTCTCAGGATGGCGCAGCACCAACTATGCCATCGAGGTGGTGGCCCACACAGCCGGGGGCGACATCGTTGTGTGGCGAGGCATCACACCTACCTCCTTAGGTTATGTGCATCTCACACTTTCCAAAGCCGTGAATGCCCAGAAATTCACTCTGCGCTCCATCGACCGCAACACGGCGCGCCTCTCGGCACCCAACTTCGACGACCCCGAGGCCGCCCGCTTCCAGAACATCACCGAGGTGGCAGGTGGCCCAGCCAACGAGCTCGATGCCATATCCAAGACCCCGGCTGCCAAGCTGCAGGCACTGCGCATTGTCGAGATTGAGTTCATACGCTGACGTCCCCATTTTTACGAGTGCGCAGTCTCGGCCCCGCGAGTGCGCACTCATGCCCCTGCGAGTGCGGAGTCTCGGCCCTGCGAGTGCGCACTCGTAGCGAGCCGACCGTGAATACAACAAAAGGATGCACCCTGTATGATGGATGCATCCTTTGCATTTGTGTATTGTTGCAGCTCTTTGTGGAAAAAGCGTGCCGGTGGGGTGTTTAGTCCTCGACCACGTTCTTGCGAACGAGTTTTTCCTTGATACGAGCCTTCTTACCTGTGAGGTTGCGGAGGTAGTAGAGCTTGGCGCGGCGCACCTTACCAACCTTGTTGATAGTGATGCTGTCGATGTTTGGCGACTCGATAGGGAAGATACGCTCAACACCTATTGTGCCCGACATCTTGCGAACTGTGAAACGCTTCTTCTGGCCTTCGCCCGAAATCTTGATAACTACTCCACGATAGAGCTGGATACGCTCTTTCGAACCTTCGATAATCTTGTAAGCAACTGTGATGGTGTCACCTGCTTTGAACTTAGGGAACTCTTTGCCGGTTGCAAATGCTTCTTCGGCAATCTTAATCAAATCCATTCTATTCTTTTGTTTAATTCGGTTATTGTATGTTCCAACGAAGCATTCTCTGGTAACTCTTCCTCAGACAGCGGCTTCGCTAAAGCGGGTGCAAAGTTACGAAATAATTGAAAACCTGCAATCGATAATTGGGATTTATTAGCATTCAACATGTGTTTTTTTTCGTCCGATGCCGTTTTTTATATGTTCGAGTTGCAATTAATTGTCATTTTTCAATTGTCAATTATCAATTAATCCTTATCTTTGCACTTGTTTTTTAAGAATGTAGAGGACATGTTTTCATTCGAAGTACTTCCACCGTTGAAGGGCACAGGCACCGCAAACCTGTTCCGCACCATAGACACGCTACGCGAATATGATCCGAGTTATATCAACATAACCACCCACCGCAGCGAGTTTGTATATACCGAGCAAGCCGACGGCACGTTCCGCCGCGACCGCCTCCGCCGCCGTCCGGGAACCATTGCCGTGGCCAGTGCCATTATGCAGAAATATAATATAAAGGTGATTCCCCACCTCGTCTGCTCCGGATTCACGGCCGAAGACATCGAATACATGCTGCTCGACCTCCAGTTTCTCGGCCTCCACGACATCTTCCTCCTGCGTGGCGACAAGGCTCTCGACGACAAGCAGTTCCGTCCCGAAAAAGGCGGCTACTCTCATGCGCTCCAGCTCATCGACCATGTCAACCAGTTTAACGAAGGCTTTTTCATCGACGGCTCGCCCATCAAGGTGAAGGGGCAGCCGTTCACATACGGGGTAGCTGCCTATCCCGAGAAACACGAAGAGGCTCCGAACCTCGATTTCGACATACAGATATTGCGCCAGAAACAGGACCGTGGTGCCAGCTATGCAGTCACTCAGCTGTTTTTCGACAACCAGAAGTATTTCGACTTTGTGGCACGTGCCCGCGCTGCAGGCATCACCATACCAATCATCCCGGGCATCAAGCCGCTGGTGAAACGCAGCCAGCTCACCGTGGTTCCGAAAACATTCCATGTCGATATACCCCAGGCACTGGCCGACGAGGCACGCCGTCTCGACTCCGACGAGAAGGTGGCACAGCTGGGCATAGAGTGGGGTGTGGCTCAGTGCCGCGAGTTGCTGAAGGCTGGTGTGCCGTCGTTACACTTCTACACAGTTTCGGCTACCGACAGCATTCAGGCTATCCTGAAACAATTGTAATGATAAAAAACACATCGACCGACATGGATTTCAACGACATAATAGGACAGGACGATGTGAAGCAACGTCTGCTGCACGAAATCGAAACCGACCGCCTGCCACATGCGCTCCTGCTTTCAGGGCCCGAGGGCAACGGTGCCTATTCGCTTGCGCTGGCCATAGCCGACCGCCTGCTGCAGGCTCCGGCCATGACGTCGCGCCTGCAACACCCCGACATGCACTTCTCCTTCCCCGTGTTTAAGAAGGATTCGAAACCAACACCATGCGACACCTTCGTGCGTCAGTGGCGCGACATGGTGCTGAGTTCGCCTTATTTCGGCTACAACGAATGGATGGAAGCCATCGGAGCCGACAACCAGCAACTCACCATATACGTGGAGGAGAGCGAGGCTCTCATCCGCAAACTCAGCCTCAAGGCCAATCAGGGCGGATACAAGGTTGTCATCATATGGCTGCCCGAGAAGATGAATGCCGAGTGTGCCAACAAGTTGCTCAAACTGCTCGAAGAACCACCGCAGAAGACGGTGTTCATCATGGTGAGCGAACATCCCGAACAGTTGCTCACAACCGTACGCAGCCGCTGCCAGACGGTGGAGGTGCCGCCGCTCACCCAGTCGGACATAGAGCAGACGCTGGTAGGCAAGTATAGCATCGACCCGCAGTTGGCTGGCGGCATTGCACGCACCAGCTACGGCAACATGTGTGCGGCCATACGCCAGATAACCGACAACAGCGAGGCCGAACACTTCCTCGAACTCTTCAAGAGTCTCATGCGGCTCAGCTATGCACGCAAGGTGCGCGAGATGAAACTATGGAGCGAAGAAGTGGCAGGCATGGGGCGCGAGCGGCAGAAACGATTCCTCAGCTACTGCCAGCGCATGATTCGCGAGAACTTCATCTACAACTTCCACAACCCCGACCTCAACTACATGAGCAGCGACGAGGCAGAGTTTGCTGTCAGGTTTGCCCCATTCATCAACGAGCGCAACGTGATAGGCATCATGGACGAGCTGCAGCTCTGCTATCGCGACATTGCTCAGAACGGAAACGCAAAGATTGTCTTCTTCGACTTCGCTCTCAAGATGATTGTGCTCATCAAGAACCGGTAGCAGTTTTTTTTACTGATTGCAGATTTGTCAATAACAGATTTACCGTTTGTCGCTTACATGTTGATGCAGGCGGCAAACGGTAAATACGTAATGGCTGGTGGTAAACCTGTTGGTCACATATAGCTTATTTCTTTTTCTTCCATCCCACAAATGCAGCGGCAGCGATGATGAGCAGCAGTACATAGAATGCCACTGTAGCGATGGTTTCGGTGGTCTTCACTGTCTGTGGATGGAACTCCATGTGAATCTGGTGCTTGCCGGCCGGCACATACATGGCTCGCAGCACATAGTCGGCACGGACGATTGTGGCCGGCTTGCCGTCGATGGTGGCGGTCCAGCCTGGGTAGTAGATTTCAGAGAATACCACGAGTCCGCCATGCTGTGAGTTCACGTCGTAATCCACTTCGTCGGATATGAGTCGTGTCTGGCGTATGGTTCGTGTGCTGTCGGTTGCTGCTGCATTGAGCTGGCATCCGTCGAGAGCCGACTCAAACTGCCGGTCGATGACTGCCGTGTGGCGTGGGTTCTCGGTGTGGAGTGCGTCGATTTCTTCGTTGGCATTATCTACGTATTTCACGTTATCGACAAACCATGCGTTGCCGAAAGCCGCGTTGTTCTCGATAGGGAATCGCACTCCGTTTTGTCCGGCCAGTATGAACCAGCGGGTGTTGAGCATGTTGATTACAGGATATTTTGTCTCGCCGCCTGCTGCCTTGAGGTTGTAGGCCGGATAGCCGGGGCCGCTGAGCAGTGAGGCCGAGTCGAGCGGTGCCTGGCTCAGTGTCTCGTATATCTTTGGCACTTCGGCGGCTATGTGTTCCTCCACCAGTTCCTGATAGCGGCGCAGCTTGGCGGCATGGTATCCGCCCACACTGCTGTAGAAGAACGATGTAGTGTTGTCGTTGAAGGTGCTGACTGCGAGGTTGAGCACACGGTAGTCGCGCCCCTCGCCCGAACGTGCTGTGATGTAGTTGTCGATATCGGTCTTCTGTATGCTCTGTGCCACGCGCGGTGCTTCGAACATCGAGTCGTTGAGGTAGCGTTTGTTCACTTGCCACATGTCGATGAGGCAGATGGCGATGATATATACGTAGTTAGGTATGAGCAGTGTGCGCTTCTTGCCTCTGTACATGCGGTAGAGGAAGAATGTGCCGAGCAGGATGATGAATGCCGAGCGCCATGCATCGGCCGAGAGCATGGCCTTGCGCATCGGTACGAAGCTGTTGATCACGTTCTGCTGCCATGCGGCATCGTTTGGCACCACTCCTTGGCTGGCATAGCGTGCCATGGTGGCTTGGTCGGCTCCAGATGTGAAGCTGCCCATGATGCCTGGATACATCGCAAACACCACACATATCAGCACTGTCAGTGCCGAGCTGATGGCCAGTGCGCGCAGCATCTGTGGCCTGCGTGCAGGGTCGGCCACCTGCTCTGCAAACTGCTTGAGTCCCAGCATGGCAAGCAATGGAATGGTGAACTCGGCCACAACCAGTATGGAGCTCACGGTGCGGAACTTGGAGTACATCGGCACGTAGTCGATGAACAGGTCGGTGAGGCCCATGAAGTTGCGTCCCCACGACAGCAGTATGCTCATGATGGTTGCGATGAGCAGTGCCCACTTCAGTGCGCTGTTTCGTGGCAGGATGATGAGCGAGAGGATGAAGAGCATACATACCAGTGCACCTACATACACCGGTCCGCTTGTTCCCGGCTGGTCGCCCCAGTATTGGGTGAATGCTCCGTAGATGCCGCCCTGGCTTAGTTGCGGGTCGGCCTTTTTCATGGCTGTAGGGTTTTCAGAGAGTGGTATGCTTGCGCTTCCCATCACGTCGGGGATGAGCAGAGTCCAGGTCTCACCTATGCCGTAGCTCCATGCGGTGATGTAGCTGCGTTCCAGTCCGCTGTCGGTCTGGTCGTCGGTCTTGCCGGCTTTCACGAGTTCGCTCTTTCCGCGCATCGTG
>CAMHPM010000106.1 GCA_946187025.1 uncultured Prevotellaceae bacterium | reverse complement strand
CAAAGTGTGGTCACTTCCTGCTATGCTGGACTTTGCCAGAGCGACGTCGTAAACCGTATGCTGGTGTGGGGCGAACTCAGGTCAGACAACGTGCAAGCCGGAAAACGAGTAGCCGATGCCGGAAACGACATCAAATATCTGCTCAACGGTAACACTCTCGAATCAAATAGCTACTGCGATTGGTCGAGCTTCTATGTAATAATAAATAGGTGTAACACCTGTGAGATGTATGCACCTATCGTTCAGTCGCGCGACCCTAACTTCACCACTTCCGACCTCCGTCAGACACTGGCTGAAATCAAGACTATCCGCGCATTGTGCTATTTCTATCTCATCCGTACATTTGGTGATGTGCCGTTCACACGCACACCGTCAATCGATGACTCACAGAACTATGTCATACCTGCCACAAAGCAGGAACTCATTCTCGATACACTCATCAACGAGCTCGAGGAATACATGATGTATGCTCCTAAGCGTTATGTCATCGATAACGAAACAACCGGCAAGATTAGCCGTAACGGTGTCTTCGCACTCCTGGCCGACCTCTATCTCTGGCGTGCTTCGAATGCAAAAGTTGACCCTGTAAAGCGCGATGCCGACTATAGAAAGTGTGTGGAATACTGCGACCGCATCATTGCTGCCAAGATCGATGAATACAAGGAAGACCGCTATGGAAACCTCCATCGTCAGATCAGCCGTGAGCTCTATGCAGAGTACGGTTATCCACTCATCGAAGAATGGAACGAAGCAGACCAGTCCTCAAGCTCAGGCGTTACAGCCAAGGCTTATAACCTGATATTCGGTTCTGGACATTCATTCGAAAGCATCTTCGAACTCTCGTTCTCATCCAACGAAGGTTCACAAGGCTCTACAAACGGTGCTGTTTCAAGCTTCTATGGCAACCAGAGCAACGCCGACAACGGTGCATACCTTTCGGCTACACAGTCTATGATGCCGGTAACACCTCCGCAAGTATATGACAATAATAATGTGACACTCTTTACATCATACGACTTCCGCTCACAAGAGTGGTTCAAGTTCAGCGACAGTGAAGAGTTCAACATCCGCAAGTATGCTGCCGACCGTATGACAGTGGCTGTTGGAAGACAGCAGGATTGGAAAGTGCAGAATACCAGCTATCGTCAGCAGAACTATGCCAACTGGATTATTTATCGTCTGACCGACATCATGCTTATGAAAGCTGAGGCCGAAGTGCAGATTGCAGATTTTATCGACACATACGTGCCAGATACCAGTGGCGTAAAGACTCGTGCAGAAGCATACGGTAACAACTTCACTACATCAGCCGAATACTACAACGATGTGTTCAACATTGTGACAGCCATCTACAGACGCTCAGCTCCTAACGCAACAGGACAGGCTCGCCCATTGCAGTCAAACTACACTACGAAGAGTGCATGCGAAGCACTGGTTGCAGCCGAGCGTCGTCGCGAGCTCATGTTCGAAGGCAAACGCTATTATGACCTCGTGCGTCAGGCACGCCGCGAAGGTTCAACTTCGTCTGTCGTAAGTCAGCTCAGTAGTAAATACACCACGAATGCAGCGGCAATGAGAATCAAGATGTCAATGCTTGAGTTCCTCTATATGCCATATTCAGAGGACGAACTTAAACGCAATCCGCTCCTGGTACAGAATCCTGCATTTGATAAGGAAAAGAAGAATAACAGAACAGGATTTAAAGATTAAGCATAGACTATGAAATTGAAGAAATTAAATATTTTTGCAGTAATTCTCATAGCTTTGGGTGCTTTCTGCACAAGTTGCGACGATGACCCTGGAGTAGAGAATTATTATACAGCAAAGGGAGATATGGCAAGTACATATCTTATCAACCATTCAGACCAATTCAGCGAGTTTATCAATATAATCAACCGCTCGTCAATGGTCAACTTCGATTTGCTCGGAACCTACGGCTCTTACACCGTATTTGCCCCGACCAACGAAGCGGTACACAACTTCCTTGAAGGACGTGGTTTGTCTTCAGTCGATGAGCTGTCGGTAGAGGATTGTGATACCATTGCAGCAACCCACATCGTTGAGAAGTCATATTTCACAACCGACTTGTCCGACGGAACACTGCCTACGATGAACATGCTCGATCGTTATCTTACTATCACATGCGACTCCGACACTGTTTCTGTTTCAGGAACGATTGATATTGCATACTATATCAACAGCTTCTCAAGAATGATTGTTTATGATGACTCTGTGGAAAACGGAGTGGTACACACCGTTAACCGCATCATCGATGCTACGACAAAGATGCTTCCTGACCTCATGATGAACGACTCTACAATCTCGCTCTTCTATCAGGCGCTGAAACTCACTCACCTCGACGACTCAATGCGCTACTATAAGGATGAATCCTATGTATGTTCACCAGACTCGTTCGAAGAAGGACACTGCTACTCCACAGCCGTAGAGTATGACAACGTGTTCTACATGGAGAACCGTTACTACGGATATACCGGATTTATAGAACCAGACGAGGTTTATGCCGCACATGACATCCACAATATTGATGATCTCCGTGCACATGCCAAGGCGGTTTACGACGACATGTATCCTGAAGATGCCGACGTGACCGACGAGACCGATCGTCGCAACTCACTCAACCGCTGGGTATCATATCACTTCCTCCCTGCACGTGTTCACTACAACAAGCTGACAGTTGACAACAAGATGTTGCAGCAGTGTTTTGACCGCCGTCACTGGGATGTGGCCGACTGGTATGAAACCATGATGCCTCATTCGCTCATGAAGATATCATTCCCTTCTGGAACACAGGCTGGCCGTTATGTAAACCGTCGTGGTGTTCAGAACCGTCGTGATTCCCGTGGCGTGTTTGTGGCAGGTTCTAAGATTTCTGCTCCTTCTGAGGCCGGACGTCATACAGAGGCAACCAATGGTGTTTACCACTACATCAACGACCTCATCGACTACGGACGCAATACTCAGGAAGTTGTCCTGAACGAGCGTATGCGCTTCGACTCATCAACTCTTTCGCCAGACTTCCTGACAAGTGGAGCACGTGGCCACGAGTTTGGTGCATTCGGTATCGGTGGTGTCGGTGGCGACCCTGACAACCCTGGTCAGTATGGTGCACAGTCGTTCAGCACAGACCCTAAGCAGAATGGTAACACTTGTCTTGGTTTCAAGTCGGGTTCGGCAAAGAACTTCATCTACTCAGATGTTCAGACTCACCTCCATGTTCGTAACCGTTACCTCGCATTCTGGTCTTATCAAGGCGACGAAGTAACAATCTGTGGTATGTATGATATCAAGTTCAAGCTTCCTCCTGTTCCAGAAGGAGACTACGAATTCCGTATCGCCACATGTATCAACTTCTCTAACCGTGGTATCATCCAGGTTTATCTCGATGACAAACCATGTGGAATTCCTGTCGATATGCGTATCAATGGTGACCACCCAAGTGTATTGTGGCGTTCAGACACCAGCCTTGGTGATGAAGAAGCCATCGCTGCCTACGACAAGGCTATGCACAACCGTGGTTGGATGAAGGGCCCAGCTTCGTACCGCAATACCGACCAGGCTGGTAACAGCCCTGCAGACTGGTTCCGCAACTATTCAACTACACTGCGTCACGTATTCACCACATTCCATACAGATGGTAAGTCTGACCACTGGATTCGTGTACAGCAGAAGTTGGAGTCAACCAACGGTACATTCGCGTTCGACTATATGGAACTCTGTCCAAGAACTGTTTACAACAACGAATACTATCCTGAAGATAGGTTATAATTCTTAAAACAAATTGTTATGAACAAAATAAATAAATCAATTCGTACAGGACTCGTAGCAGTGGCAAGTTTACTTGCCTGCTACTCCTGCTCCGATACATGGGATGATCACTACAAGGCTTCGTCAGAGAATGCTAACCTTGTTGATGCTACCATATATCAGTATATGAAGACTCAGCCTGAACTGTCTGACTTTATCGAGGTTGTCGATGCAGCCGGATATAAGGCAATGCTCGACGAAACCCAGATTGTGACTGTATTCGCACCTGTAAACGGTACATTCGACAAGCAGGCACTTATTGATGGCATCAATAGTGGCAGCAGGGAGATTGTTCTCACCAGGTTTATCAAGAACCACATTGCCCGCTACAACTATTCTTCAAACGAAGAAGAGCAGAATGTGGAGCTTCTCAATAAGAAGGTCACTACTATGTCAAACGGATATGTGAGCCTGGACTCTATTAAGACTCGCAAGGCCAACATACAGTGTACAAATGGTATATTGCACATTATGGAATCACAGATTCCGTTCCATGCCAACATCTACGAACTCATGGAGACAACAGCCGATATGGATTCTATTTATCAGTTGTTTGTCAGATATGATGAAGACTCACTCGATATCAATCGCAGTGTTTATCGTGGTGTTGACGAAGATGGTAACCGCATCTATGTCGATTCAGTGCTTATCCACACCAACGACCTTATGACTCGTCTGCGCGGATACATACATCGTGAGGACTCTGATTACACAATCATCGTTCCAACCAATGAAGCACTCAGCGCACGTCTCGAAGAAGCCCGCAAGTATTTCGTGTACAATGTTCACGAAGAAGACCGCGACTCACTTCAGAACTTCTACGCAAACTACTACACACTCAACCCGTTGATGTTTAACAACAACTCCAACCTGCATCAGGACGACTCGCTTGTAACCACAACTTACAGCAAGTGGGATCCTAAGTACAACGTGTTCTACAAGCCATTTGAGCGTGGTGGAATCCTCGAGCCAGGTACATACAACGACCGCATTGAATGTAGTAACGGTGTTGTCTATACAACCAGCCAATACCCATCCTCAATCTACGATTCATTCTTCCGCGAGATCGAGTTGGAGTGCGAGCACTCAGGTAATGTAAACAATGAGCAAGACAAAGATGGTAATGCTCTCTTCACACGTACCTGCAGCTACTCTTCGGTAGTAATCAACGACAACTCAGTATCCAACCGCTCTTATCTCGATGTTCAGCCATCTAACTCTTCGGCACAGCCATATATCGGTTTCAACATCCCGAACACATTGGCTGGAACATACGATGCATATATTGTTACAGTTCCTCTTAAGATGGGCCGCAACGTACAGGATGCCGATACACTCAAGCCTTACCAGTTCCGTGTCAATCTGTTCACACGTACCAACCGTCCAACAGATGTCAACGCTACCTGGCCAAATTCAGGTGTCAGACTGAAGAACCCTAAGGACAATGGTAATAACTTCGTCAGCAATCCAGAGCAGGTAGATACAATCTTCCTGGGCGAAATCACATTCACAGAGTGCTACTATAGCGTACCACAGGTTGGTGTGATGCTTCAGGTTCAGTCTTATGTATCTTCATCTCAGACCAAGACTTACTCACGTCGTATGCTGTTCGACCGCATCTATCTCAAACCTCACGGAATGCCGGAGCGCGGAAAAGAAGCACGCAACGCCGAACTCGTAGATCCAGAGGAATCTGTTGAGGAACCCGATGAATCAGCAGAAGAACCAAAGGAATCAACTGAAGAGCAAGAATAACTCCTAAACAATGAACTGTATGAAAAGATATATGAACAATAATATGCAGCTTTTCTGCAAGGCAGGAATTGCCGCTCTGATATTCAGCATAGGAGTACTTCCCGCATCTGCACAGTATGATGACGAGGAGATAGAGGAGATTGAGGCTCCTGTTGCTAAGAAAAAACCTAAGAAGGAGATAAAGCAATATCCTATGAAGGAAGTCAAGGGTCACGTCTATGATGCATCAACAGGCGAACCGCTTACTGGTGTTAAGATCAAGTCTTACAACAACAGTTTCTATGCAGCCATGACCGACTCTACAGGTGCTTACAGCATCAGTGTTCCTGAGTTTGTCACTTCGCTCTCTGCCGACCTCGAAGACTACAACCTCGCTCAGGTTGCCATCAACGGTCGTGCGTCGGGAGTTGATATCAAACTCTTCTCCGATGTGTATAATCGCGACTACGAAGCAAAGACTTCGGCAGCACGCACAGTCGGAACACGTGGTTTCGAACACACAACAGCTATCACCATCGACCAGGAAATCCAGAACCGCCTG
>CAMHPM010000105.1 GCA_946187025.1 uncultured Prevotellaceae bacterium | reverse complement strand
TTTCAACACATCAGGGCTGATAATAGACAAGTCTGAGCTGAAAATAGACAAGTCCGGGCAGATGACAGGCAAGTCCGGGCAGCAATGTGCCGTGCCTATGTTGCTATCCACCACAGTTGCCATCATCGGTGGCGGACCGTCAGGTTTGGCTTGCCGTGAACAGCTGCGCAAGTTTGGAATCGACAATATCGTTATCGACAGCAACTCGCATGTGGGTGGTCAGTTCAACATGCAAACCCATCAGTTCTTCTTTTTCGAGCAGGTGCAGAGGTATGGAGGTATGCGTGGCTTTGATATAGCAAAGACTCTTGCAGGCGACGACATTGATGGTATCATGCTCAACACCACCGTGTGGGACATACTCGATGGCCGTCGGCTGGCTCTGAAGAATGTCGTGACGGGCGACGTAAGCTACCTCGATGCGCAATATCTGGTGGTAGCTACCGGTGCAGTGCCGTTCATGCCTGTTTTCGAGAACGACGATGTGCCTGGAGTCTATACTGCTGCTGTGTTTCAGAAGATGATGAATCAGGAACTCACATTGCTTGGCAAGCGTGTACTTACCGTTGGTGCGGGCAATATCGGCTATCTGACATCATACCAAGCCTTCCAGGCAGGAGCCACGATACGAGCCATAATCGAGGGAATGGACCACGAAGGCGGATTTCCGGTTCAGGCCAACCGTGTGCGCCGACTCGGCATTCCTATACTCACATCGCATGTATTGTTGAAAGCTATACCGAATGCCGACGGTACGGGCATCACCGGTGCCGTGGTTGCACGATGCGAGAATTTCCGGCCGATACCAGGCACCGAACGGGTCATCGACGATATCGACATCATAAACATCTGCACAGGACTCACTCCCGACAGCCAGCTGCTGACCAAGGGTCGTGAGGTGTTCGGACTTCACACCTATGGTTGCGGCGATGCTGTGCGCATAGGTGAGGGCACCAGTGCCGTGTTGCGTGGCCGTCAGGTGGCCTATGAGGTGGCACAGGAGTTGGGCATACGGTTCAACTACGACGACTTTCTTGATGTTTCGCGCCAGTATATCGACTCTCAGCAACGACCAGTGCGGCTGCTCGACAAGCCGCAGTTGCCCACTGTGGAGCGTCAGAAGGAGCGCCCGTTTGTACAGATCGACTGCCTCTATGGCTTTGCTTGCAATCCGTGCACCTTCTCGTGCCCGCAACATGCCATATCGAAGCCTTCGACATCGAGCGTGCCTACCGTCGATTACGACCGTTGCATTGGTTGTATGCAGTGTGTAAACCACTGTCCGGGACTTGCAATCTTCGGCTACGACACCCGGCAGCGGCGTGTTTTCCTTCCTGTGGAATACCATGTGGATGAGGGAGCGGCAGTAATTCTGGTTGACAACAACGGGCAACAGATCACTACCGGCACCGTCGAGCGTGTGATGTTGAAACCCAACAAGACGAACATTGCAAGAGTGGCCGTTGACGGCAATGTGGAGCTTACGATGATAAAAGGTCTGCTTCAGCCGGCAGCCGATGCCGATTGTACCGATCATCATGTGTCGGCAACTCAGGCTGCTGCGTGTACACAGGACAAGTCGTTCGTATGCCATTGTGAGGATATTGATGCCGACACGTTGCTGAAGGCTGTCGGCGACCGCAAGTTTATCTCGGTCGATGAACTGAAACACACCACCCGCATGGGTATGGGCCCTTGCCGTGGCAAGCGTTGTGTGGCTCGTGCCCGTCAGCTGTTGCGCAGTCATGGCATCGAGCTCACTGGCGATTCCACCCCTCGGGCTCCTATGGCCAACCTCGTCACACTGGGCGATGTGATGCCGCGGCAGTCGGTCAACGACGAAAAGCATCCGGCCCTGTCGGCCCATATCGGCACGGCTCATTCGCAGGAAACGCTCCGCACCCCTGTGCTCATTGCCGGAGGCGGTATGGCAGGCAGTTCGCTTTTCAGGTATTTTGCCGGGGAGGGGATGAAGCCGCTGCTCATCAACAAGGCCCGCGGCTCGTCGTGGCGGTGCATCGGCGGCGGCCGGCCGGCATTCTCCAACCCCGACATCTCCGATATTGCACAGCACAACCTCGAACTCTTCAAGGCCATACAGGCTGTATGCAACATCGATTTCAAGCCTACACGATACATCAACCTGGTTCACGACAATGTCACCTACCAGGCTCTCGATGCCTCGAGGGCATGGAGCGATGCCTACATGATTGAGCGCAAAGACTTCCGTCGCGAGATTTCGCCCCGGTGGAACACTGTCGACACGACCTACAGCCACGCTCTCATATCGAACGACTGCTGGCAGGCCACTCCAGGCAAGACCATCCAATATCTGCGCACGGTGGGCGAGGGTTGCGGCGGACAGGTGTATGAGGACTGCGAGCTCCTCAGCATCGAGCGCGAAGCCGGCCACTTCCGTGCCATGGTGTGCCTGCACGATGGTCGTCGGTGTGACATCATTGCCGACCATTTTGTCAACTCAATGGGTTATGGCTCAGAGCGTTTCACCGACATGCTGGGCATCGACACCCAACTCTATCCCGTGAAGCATCAGGCATTCATCACCCGCCGTATGCCGCTCATAGGTGTAGGCGGCGACTCGCTCGACATGATTATCGACCGCCGCCACTACCACGGATTCTCGGCCGTCTATGGCCAGCAGTTCATGCATACAGGTCAGATTATCGGTTGCGCCTCGCCCGACTGCGACTCGGCCGAGGCATGGAAGAACCTCAAGACCAACTCGCGCGAGTTCCTCCAGGTGGTGAGCGAGATGTTCTGCCAGTGGATTCCCGACCTGACCGACGTGGGAATCCATGCCACATGGGCAGGATATTACATCGAGCCACGCTATATTGTCGATCCGGAAGTGGGTCTGCTCACCGGACTCAGGGGACACGGATTCATGCTCTCGCAGTATCTTGCAAAGCTCTATGTCGATAAATACATGGGCCGCACAGTACCATCGTACATGGCCGACCTTGCTCTCTCCGGCAACGGACTCAGCGAAAACGCATTCAAGTAATTGCTGGCGGCCGGCCACGAGTCCGCACTCGCGGGGCTGAGACTCCGCACTCGCAGGGCCGAGACTCCGCACTCGCAAAACCACGGCCATGCACTCACATCAAAATCAAAATAAGAAAGACATGGCACATCCAGCGACATAAAACACTGAAAAATCAGTGTCAGACACATTATTTCACCATGTTTCGACATCGGTTACAGATATTTTTTTTTAACTTTGCCACCAGAAACCCATCGGCCACCCACCGGCCGTACACACACATTATATAATTATAATTACAACCATTAAATACCACAAAATCATGAAACCATTTAGCAAAGAGACTTACATTCAGCGCCGCAGCGAGCTGAAGAAACGTGTCGGCAGCGGCCTCCTGCTCTTCCTGGGCAACGGCGAAGCCCCGATGAACTATGCCGACAACACCTACCACTTCCGTCAGGACAGCTCGTTCCACTACTTCTTCGGCAGCGACTATGCCGGCCTTGCAGCCGTGATTGATATCGACACCGACACCGAAGTGATATTCGGCAACGAACTCACCATCGACGACATCGTCTGGATGGGCTACCAGCCATCACTCCACGAGAAGTGCGAACTGGTCGGCATCAGCCACACCATGCCTCTGTCCGAACTTGCCACATGTGTGAAGACGGCACAAAGCAAGGGCCAGACCATACACTTCCTGCCACCATACCGTGGCGAGCACCAAGTGTGGCTGCAAGAGCTGCTGGGCATCAATCCAGCCGAACAAGCAGCAAAGGCCTCGCTCCCAATGATACGTGCCATCGTCGATATGCGCAACCACAAGACAGCAGAAGAGATCGAACACATAGAGGCAGCAGTCGATGTGAGCGTAGATATGCACCTCGCAGCCTACCGCGCCGCACGTCCGGGTGTGACCGAGGCACAGATAGCCGCCGAAGTGGAGCGTGCCTGCCTCAGCCAAGACTGCTACAAGGCATTCCCGACCATCGCCACAGTGAAGGGACAGACCCTCCACCAGCATAAATTCATGAACACCCTCGAAGCCGGACAGATATTCCTGCTCGATGCAGGAGCCGAAGACCCTATGCACTATGCAGGCGACCTCAGCTCGTCGATGCCGGTGAGCGACCGCTTCACCCCTGAGCAGGAAATGATCTACAACCTACACCTCAAGACCTTCAAGGCAGCAACCGACACCCTCGCACCGGGCGTTCCATTCCGCCAGGCACACATGAATGCCGCCGTATGCCTCTGCGAAGGCATGAAAGAGATAGGCCTGATGAAGGGCGACCCGGTAGATGCAGCCTACTCGGGAGCATACGCCATGTTCTTCCCATGTGGCCTGGGACACATGATGGGCCTCGACGTACACGACATGGAAAACCTTGGAGAGCAATATGTAGGCTATGCCAACGGCGAGAAGAAAAGCACACAATTCGGATTCAAGTCGCTCAGACTGGCACGCAAGCTCGAACCGGGATTCGTATTCACCGTCGAACCGGGAATATACTTCATACCCGAGCTCATCGACAAGTGGCGCGCCGAACATCAGTTCACCGACTTCATCTGCTACGACAAGCTCGAAGCATGGAAAGGCTTCTCAGGCCTGCGCAACGAACTCGACTACCTCATCACCGAGGATGGCGCACGAGTGCTGGGACACAAGCAGAAACCAATGACCGTCGAAGAGGTGTATGCAGCCAAGAATGCCCTATGATAACCATACGCGGGGCATACGAGAACAACCTGAAGCACGTGTCGCTTCAGATTCCGAAGTATAAGATAACAGTATTCACAGGCGTGTCGGGCTCGGGCAAATCGTCGCTCGTGCTCGACACAATTGCTGCAAAATCGCGGCGCGAACTCAACGACACGTTCCCAACCTTCGTACAACAATACCTGCCGAAATACGGACGCCCGCATGTGGAAAGCATCGAAGGACTGCCCATAGCCATAGTCATCGACCAAAAGAAGCCGGCACAGAACAGCCGCTCGACTGTGGGTACATACACCGACATCTATGCGCTGATGCGACTGCTGTTCTCGCGTGTGGGCAAACCATTCGTGGGATATAGCGACACCTTCTCGTTCAACCACCCGCAAGGCAGCTGCCCACGCTGCTCGGGACTGGGCGAAATACGCGAACTCGACATCCACAAACTCGTCGATTTCGACAAGAGCCTGAACGATGAAGACACCATCCACTACATCGCATTCCACAAAGGCGGATGGCGTTGGATACGCTATGCGCGCAGCGGACTGTTCGACCTCGACAAGAAGATAAAAGACTACAGCCCTGAGGAGCTCGACCTCTTCCTCAACTCACCACAAATAAAGCTCAAGAATCCACCTGCCGGCTGGCCGCGTACCGCCAAATACGAGGGACTCATACCCCGCATGTACCGCAGCATCATCAACTCGGAGGAGGGGCTGCTACATAGCGCGGTGCTCAACCCCATGCTCACCATGGGCACATGCCCCGACTGTGGCGGCACACGTCTCAACCCCAAAGTGCTGTCGTGCCGTATAGAGGGAGTGAACATAGCCGAGGCATGCCACATGTCGGTTACACGGTTGAACCGGTGGATACACTCGCTGGCCGACCCCCTGGCCGTGGATATGAAGGCTGCGATAGGCCAACGCCTCGATGCACTGGAGGAAATCGGTCTCGGATATCTCACCCTCGACCGGCCGATTGGCACGCTGTCGGGCGGCGAGGCCCAGCGATGCAAGATTGCAAAATACATCAACTCGTCGCTCTCCGATGTGCTCTACATACTCGACGAGCCGAGTGTTGGACTGCACAACCACGACATTGTACTGATGAAGAAATCGGTGCAGCGGCTACGCAATCACGGCAATACGGTCATCCTGGTCGAACACCACAAAGAAATGATACGCATTGCCGACCACATTGTCGATATGGGTCCGGGTGCCGGAAACGCAGGCGGACAGATTATGTATGAAGGGACCTACGACGGACTTCTGAAAAGCGGTACTGCCACCGGCCTCATGATGAACGTGGAGGTACCGATAAACACAAAAAACCGCCATTTCACCGAGGTTTTCAGCCTTAAAAATGCAACGCTACACAACCTGAAGGACGTGTCGG
>CAMHPM010000104.1 GCA_946187025.1 uncultured Prevotellaceae bacterium | reverse complement strand
TACCTATTATTTAGTTGGTCCTTGTATGCAATTATTTTGTTTGTTATGCCTATGTTTGTTTTTATTTAGGCATTATTGTTTCTACTCGTTTGTTTTGTGCTGATTCCAGTACGGTGTTTGCATGTCTCTGCGATTCTGCCCGCCCAGTTGTCGTTGGCCTGGCCAACTTTGCTGTATCCTTGTGGCTGGTTGCTGTTGTTGTGGATTGAGCATTCTTAATACTTCCATGTTCCATCTTGACAGCGCGAATCGTACTCTATAAATCTTCTTCCACGAAAGGATTGTGTGGAATTTCTTATAGTATGTTTGTTCTATTTTCTTACTTTCAACTTCAAGATTGGTGACTTTTGTTATGATGTCTTCGTATTCTTTCTCTTCTTTGTCGCCAAATCCTTGTGATATCGTGTACTGAATCTTTCCGTTAACCTCTCGTTGTTTATTCAGCATTTCGTGCATGAGCGGGAATAATTTTTGGCATTCTGATGCACTTAGGCCAGCGTTATTCTTTACGAATTGTTCGAGTTGTTTGTTGAACAATTCGGGCGAGAATTGCCGTTGTCCTTGTTGCTGCCATTGATTCCGTTGCTCAGTTTGCTGCTGGTTTTGTCCTTGTCGTTGGTTGTTTCCCCATTGAGCAAATGTTGCTACGGTGTAGCTGAGACAGATTAGTATGAAATAGATTCGTTTCATTCTTGTTTACTCTTTTTAATATGAGTTACCTGCCATGTAGTTATACACGTCGTTGTAGTCAACCATTGCATAGTTGAGGACTTCCTGTCGGTATGCTTCGTCGTATGACTCTTCGTTGGCTGATGCTGTTACATTGCTCATGAGTTTTGACGAATCGATGCTCGAAGTCTTGTTGTTGTACACATTTACACAGACGACTGTACCTACGATGCATGCAGCGGCAAGACTGGTCCATCCTTTCCAGCTGAATTTCTTGGCTGGAGTGATGCTAATGACTTTCGTCTCTTCAGCAGGAATGTTAGCCATTACACGTGCAGTCAGGTTATCGAAATAACCTTCCGGAACGCTGAATGGGTTTTGTTTCCCGCATCTGTTGATGATGTCTTTTTCTCCTGTGATCATGTCTTTTAATGTTTTGTTACTCTTTAGACTTGATAAGTCAGAAAAGGTTTAATCGTGTTTGTTGAAATAATCTTCTATTTTTTTTACCGCCAGGTGGTATGATGCTTTTAGTGCTCCTACGCTTGTTCCTGTGATAGATGACATGTCTTCGTATTTCATGTCTTCGAAGTATTTCATATTGAACACGGCTTTCTGCTTGTCGGGCAGTGTCCCTATTGCTTCTTGAAGCATTGTCTGCGTTTCGTCGCCATCAAAATAAGGATCGCTTTCGAGTGTTTCTGCCACCATTGACCCGATTTCGTCGAGTGACATTTGTTCTCGTTTATGGTTGAGGAATGTCAGGCTTTCGTTATAGGCTATCTTATATAGCCATGTTGAGAGTTTTGATTCTCCTCTGAATGCGCTGATGTTTGTCCAGGCTTTTATGAATGTATTCTGAAGCACATCGTCAGTGTCGTCATGGTCGATTACCAATCGTCTTATTTGCCAATATAATGGTTGGCTGTAGTGATTGACAATTTCCTCAAATGCCCTGCTTTGGGTTCTTGGCTCTTGCAGACGTCTTAATACTTCTTCTTCATTGTATTTGCTCATCGCTAAGGGTGCATCAGGAACATTCTTTGTTATTGCTTAATGCTTAGGCCTGTATCTTGGCCGGATGTGGGGGTGGTTATTTTATGAAGGTTTTATGCTTGTTGTCAGTTGAGGTATATCTTTCTGACGGTTTTTCCCACTTTGATGATGTAGCATCCTTTAGGAAGGCTGCTGAGTTCGACTGCTTTTTCGGCACTGTCGATTTTTTGTGTTATAACCTTCACTCCAGCGAGGTTGTACACCTCGAGTATCATTGAGGTTGCATTCTTAATATGTAGTGTTGACTCGCTGACGTTTATGGTGACAGCTTGCTGCTCGGTCTCAATCGGTGTTTTCTGCACGTCTTGAGCCGACATTGGCTGGGCAAAGCAGGTTGCTAAGGCCACCATCATGAATATTAGTGCTTGTTTCTTCATACGCAGTTCGTTTGTATTTGGGCACAAATTTAGTGTTTGTTTTTGAAACAGGCAAACTTTTTCGCCTTTTTTTTATTCTTGAGGCTTTATTTTATGTTTTTTTAAGTGTTTTTTATAAATAAAACAGGTGTACTCGCAATCGAGTACACCTTATTTGTGTTTAACCTGGGCTGTTTTACGGCCTTGGTTTGATGTGCTTATTTATGCCTCGGCAGTTGCTTCTGTTGCTTCTGCAGCAGGTTCTTCTGTAGCTGGTTTCTCGGCTACTGGCTCTGCTTTTGGTGCTTTGTCAGCAGTCATTTCAGCCTTGAGTGCTGCAAGTGCGTCAATGTCGCCCAGTGTAGTGCTTGCTGCTTTGTTCTGGATTACAGGAGTTTCTTCCTTCTTTGGCTTAGCGGCTTTCTTTGTAGCAGCAGCTTCTTTCTTAGCTGCTTTTGCCTCAGCGCGCTGCACATCTTCGAATATGCGGCTGTGTGAAAGGATGATTCGTTTTGCATCCTTGTTGAACTCGATAACCTTGAACTGGAGTACTTCGCCGAGCTGTGCCTGGCTGCCGTCTTCCTTTACGAGGTGCTTTGGTGTGGCAAATCCTTCTACACCATGCTCGAGGCTGATAACAGCTCCCTTGTCGAGGATTTCGATGATTTTGCCTTCGTGTACAGAATCTTGTGTGAAGATTGTCTCGAAGTTATCCCATGGGTTGTCTTCGATCTGCTTGTGTCCGAGGCTAAGACGACGGTTCTCTTTGTCGATGTCGAGTACTTGTACTTCGATTTCTGCACCGATTTGAGTAAATTCTGAAGGGTGCTTGATTTTCTTTGTCCATGAGAGGTCGGAGATGTGGATGAGTCCGTCAACACCTTCTTCGATTTCAACGAATACACCGAAGTTGGTGAAGTTGCGAACGCGTGCCATGTGGTTTGAACCGACAGGATATTTTTCTTCGATTTTCTCCCATGGGTCTGCCTTGAGCTGCTTGATGCCGAGTGACATCTTGCGCTCGTCGCGGTCGAGTGTGAGGATTACTGCCTCTACTTCGTCGCCAACCTTCATGAAGTCTTGTGCGCTGTGGAGGTGTGCGCTCCAGCTCATTTCTGATACGTGGATGAGTCCTTCAACGCCCGGTGCTATTTCGATGAATGCTCCGTAGTCGGCCATTACGACAACCTTACCTTTTACTGTGTCGCCAACCTTGAGGTTAGGATCGAGTGCATCCCATGGATGTGGAGTGAGTTGCTTCAGTCCGAGAGCGATGCGCTTCTTCTCTTCGTCGAAGTCGAGGATAACGACGTTGATCTTCTGGTCGAGTTCCACAACTTCCTTCGGATCGCTTACGCGGCCCCAAGAGAGGTCTGTGATGTGAATGAGACCGTCAACACCGCCGAGGTCGATGAATACACCGTAGGATGTGATGTTCTTAACCACACCTTCGAGAATCTGACCTTTCTCGAGCTTGCTGATGATTTCTTTCTTTTGTGCTTCGATTTCTGCTTCGATGAGTGCTTTGTGTGATACTACTACGTTCTTGAAGTCTTGGTTTATCTTGACAATCTTGAACTCCATAGTCTTGCCTACGAATGTGTCGTAGTCGTGGATAGGACGTACGTCGATTTGGCTTCCTGGGAGGAATGCTTCTGTGCCGAGCACATCAACAATCATACCACCCTTTGTGCGGCACTTGATGAATCCCTTTACGATTTCACCTGCATCGAATGCTGCAGTGATGCGGTCCCAAGAGCGTGCCTGGCGTGCGCGTTTGTGTGACAGGATGAGCTGTCCTTTCTTGTCTTCCTGGTTCTCGATATAGACTTCTACCTTGTCGCCTACTGCGAGTTCTGGGTTGTAGCGGAATTCGTTACGTGGAATGATTCCGTCTGATTTGTAACCGATGTTAACAACCACTTCGCGGTCGTTCATTGCTGTTACAGTTCCGTCAACTACTTCGTTGTCGTTGATGTTGTTGAGAGTGCCTTCGTAGGCTTTGGTCTCTGCAGCGATGTTAGCTGCGTTCTTTCCGTGTTCGAATGATTCCCAGTCGAAATCTTCCAACGGCTTGATGTTTTTTGTTTCTACCATAAAATTTAATTGTTCTGTTTTGTTCTGACAAATTAGACATTATGTTGTTCGCAGTGCGTCTGTGCGTATGCACATAGGCGCGCAAATCGGTTGCAAAGTTACGAAAAAAATATGAATTGGCATGTATTGGCGCTTTATTATTTGTGCTTTTTCTTCTTTTTTTGTTGAAACTCTTGCTTTTTTTGCTTCAGAGGTCTCTTTTGTGTCTTTGTTTTTGGTGTGAATTGCTTGTTTCCGTTGTGTTAATGCAGTATGATGCCGGTGAGGATGCGTCCGGATTTGATGCCGAGACGTCTGGCTGAGAAGTATTGTTGGTGATGTTGGTATGTGCAGATTCCTGAGATTTGGATGTTTGCTGATGGTATGCCTTGTTCTTGCAGTTGGATGTTGTTGCACTGCCAGAGGTCGATGTGCCATTTGTATTGTCGGCGTGCGATGGTGTTCATGTCGAATCCTGCATCGTGGAATGCGTCATATACTTCGTCGCCTACTTCAAAGTTGTCGATGCTGATTGACGGGCCTATTACTGCCTTGCAATCGGTGGCTTTTGTCCCGAATGTGGTGTGCATTGCTTCGATTGTGTGTTGTGCAATGCGTTTCATTGTACCTCGCCATCCGGCATGTATGGCTGCTGCGGCATGGTGGGTGTGGTCGTAGATTAGTATCGGTACGCAGTCGGCTGTTGAGATGCAGATGGCTGTGCCGGTTTGTGTGGTGATTAGTGCATCGATGCCTTCCAGGAGTTCTGCCTGCTGTCCGACGGGCATTTGGATGAAGTCGGCGTCGATGTTGAGATGGTGTATGTCGTGCGTCTGGTGTGGAACTATGAGGTGTGTGTCGTCAATATTCAGCTCGTTGCACAGCAGTCGGCGGTTGGCTGCCACATGCTCTGGATTGTCGCCACAGTAGTGGTTGGCGTTGAATGCTGAGTAATTGCCTATACTCACACCGCCTTCGCGTGTTGTGGTGAAGGCGGTGGTATGGTTTGATATGTTGTATCGGAGTAGTGGTAGCATCGTTTATTCTTCGTATTCAAAGTCTTCGAGGTCTTCGATGTCGTCTATGTCGTACGATTCGTCCTCGTCGGTGTCGGCAGGTTCGAATCCTTCGTCGTCGTCGGCAAAGTCTTCGTGTACTCGTGTGCGGTCTTTCGACTGGTGGACGATGCTTTCCTTCGTTGCGATTGCTGCAATCTTGTTGCTCTCGCTGTTCATTTCGGTCCAGAGCAGGTCTTTGAGTTGTTCGATGCCTTGTCCTGTGACGGCCGAGATGAATATGGTTGGTATGCCTTCGGGCAGGGTGGGGCGTAGCATCTCGATGAGGTCGTCGTCGAGCAGGTCGCATTTTGTGACGGCCAGCACCCTTCCTTTGTCGAGCAATTCCGGATTGAATGTGGTGAGTTCGTTGAGCAGTATTTCGTATTCACGTCGTATGTCGTCGGTGTCGCCTGGTACCATGAATAGCAGTAGTGAGTTGCGCTCTATGTGTCGCAGGAAGCGTAGCCCGAGTCCTTTGCCTTGGCTTGCTCCCTCGATTATTCCCGGTATGTCGGCCATGACGAATGATTTTCCGTCGCGATATGACACGATTCCGAGCGATGGCTCGAGTGTGGTGAATGGGTAGTTTGCTATCTTGGGTTTGGCCGATGATAGTGATGCCACGAGTGTTGACTTTCCTGCATTAGGGAATCCCACCAGTCCGACGTCGGCCAGCAGCTTGAGTTCGAGTATCACTTCCATTTCCTGCATCGGTTCGCCTGGTTGTGCATAGCGTGGTGCCTGATTGGTCGGTGTGCAGAAGTTGAAGTTGCCCAGTCCTCCTCGTCCGCCTTTCAGCAATACTACTTCCTGTCCGTGTTCGGTTACGTCGCACAGGTATTGTCCGGTTTCGGCGTTGTATGCAACGGTTCCGCATGGCACTTCGAGTATTTTGTCGGCTCCTTTCTCGCCTGTGCTTTTGTTTTTCGAGCCGTTTCCTCCG
>CAMHPM010000103.1 GCA_946187025.1 uncultured Prevotellaceae bacterium | reverse complement strand
GATGGATGAATGATGATTGTTGATGGATGAATGATGATTGAAGATGAGTCATGAGTATCCCTGCCTTCGAATAAGGGTTGGGGTGAGGTCTGTTCTTAATTGCGCTGTCTCACTGCCTCGAATGCTAAGATAGCGGCGCTGACCGAGACGTTGAGCGAATCGAGTTGTCCGAGCATCGGTATCTTGATGTGGGCATCGGCTACAGTGCGCCATTGGTTTGTAAGTCCGGTCGATTCGGTTCCCATCACAATGGCAGTGGGTCGGGTCATATCGGTGTTGTAGTAGTAGTGTGAGTCTTGCAGCTGTGCGGTGAGAATCTGTATGTTGTTTGCCTTGAGCCATGCAATGCATTCGTCGCTGCTGCATGCCACAAGGGGTGTGGTGAATGCCGCTCCGAGCGAGCTGCGCAGCAGGTTGGGGTTGTAGATATCGGTGAGTGGGTCGCACACCACGACGGCATCTACTCCGGCTGCATCGGCAGTGCGCAACACGGCGCCTATGTTTCCGGGTTTCTCCACCGACTCAATCACGATTACGAGTGGATTTGCCGAGAGACTGATGTCTGCCAGGGTGCGCTGTCGTGCCACCACTTGTGCCATAAGTCCCTCGGTCGTGCCGCGGTATGCAATCTTCTCATACACCTCGGCCGACACCCTCAGCAGCTTGTAGCGGTTCTGGGGAAAGGGCAGGTCGGGCTGAATCTGTTCGCACCAGAACACCGTGTCGAGCTCGTATCCTGCATCGATGCAGTGTTGCAGCTCGCGCCGGCCTTCGACCACAAACAGCTTTGCCTTGCGTCGCTCCGACGATTTTTGTTGCAACTGCAGCAGGCGCTTTATGCTTGCATTCTGCATACTTGTTATTACTTCATGTGTCATGTCTTGTCTTTTTTCTTTTTCAGATGTATCCAGCCTTCTTCAGTTCGGTGTATGCCGTATCGCATTCGTCCCACCACTCCTGCCCAAATCGTCGTACGAGCGGTTCTTTCAGGAACTGGTAGAGTGGCAGCGAGAGTTGTTTGCCGAGTTTGCGTGCGCAGTTGCATATGTCCCATCGGTCGTAGTTGAGGGCGGTGCGTCCTGCCACGTTCTTCAGTCTTATCGGATAGAGATGGCACGATATTGGTTTCTGGAACTTGATGCGATGCTGACGGTAGGCTCTGTCGAGCACACAGTAGCACGTTCCGTCGTCGTCGTGTGCTGCAAACACACAGTCCTTGCCATCGACGATGCTTGTCACGAGTTCGCCCGAAGGGTCGGAATATGCCACTCCTTGCCGGCGTATCACATCTTGGGCTTTTGCCGGCAGTTCGTCCCACACGGTTTCGACTGCCTGTTCTATCTGTGCTATCTCGCCGGCATCGAGTGGTGCGCCTGCATCGCCCTCCACGCAACATACTCCTCGGCATGTAGGTATGTCGCAGCAGAAGTGTTGGGTGAAGATGTCGAGCGAAACGAGTGTATCTTGTATTTCGAGCATTGCGGCTACGAGTCAGCCTCTGTGGCTGTCGATTTGTTTATTAGTTCGATGAGGTTTGTGACGGCCTGGCGTATCTGCTGATATTGTTCAGCCGACTTGTATCCTGTGTTGCGTCTCAGCATCTGGTCGATGTCGGCACACGAGTGCTTATAGCTTGCCAGCTCGTTGTCTTGCTGTTGGGCGTGTACAGCGTTTTGTTTTATTTCCTTTTCGCGTGCTCGTCTCAGGAGAGTACACACGGGGTTGAGCAGTTCCATCACGATGTTGTCCATGAGGTGGTGGCCCTGTATGTACAGATAGGTGTTGTCGGGTTTGAGACCCAGTCCTTCCAGTTCCTGCTTCAGCGGCTGTATCTTTCCCTTTGCCTTTTGGAAGTTGTGTTGCAGGTATGCCACTTTGCGGTTGACCGTCCGTCTCAGGTTTTCGAGTGCTTCCTCGGGGTTGTGTATGTTGAGTTTGTGCAGTGCGGTGAGGTTGCAGAATGTGGTGAGTGGCATCTCGTGTGCCAGCTCGTTGCGATAGAGCCAGATGGCCCACACGAAGAGGTCGTATATGATTTCGGAATAGACCTTGAGGAATGCCTCGAAGTCGAATATTCTGCGGTCGTTGAGCGTTGACATCACACACACCTGGTGCAGGCTCGGAGCGTAACACTGGTAGTTCTCGATTGCATAGACGTAGGTGTGTACGATGTAGGGGTTTTCCACAATCTGCCGGCTGCTCTGTGTCGTGCCTTGCAGCATGTAGTCGAGGTCGGCATCCACACATGCAATCATGCTTGTCCCCAGGCGGCTTCCGAGGTTGTTGGTTATTGCCGACTTCTTGCCTCGGTTGAGGTTGGTGCGCGAAGGCAGCACGATTTCAAATCCCAGGTCGTCAGTTTCAAATTCGGTCAATACGTCGCGCCAGAAGTATATGTCGTCATAGCTTTCAACAAAAGCAATGACCTTATGCTTCTTCCACTTCGGCCGCATGTGGTTTGCGGCTTCAAAGTATCGTGAGTTGACATTATCTGTTAGACGACTGCCCATATTACATCAGTCGGTTACAACCACATCTTCCACTTCGGTCACACAGTCCATCCACCCGTCCATGATGAGTGCCGGCGAGTGTGTTGACAGTATGATCTGTGCGTTGGGGTTGAGTTCGCGTATGAGGCTTATCAGCTGTTTCTGCCATTCTATGTGCAGGCTTATCTCCGGCTCGTCCATCAGCAGTGCATAGTGCTCTCCGTTTTCGATGAGGGCGGTGAGCATGATTACGAGCAGCTGCTTCTCGCCCGACGACAGCTGGTATGGTGTGAGGCGCTGGCGGCCTTGTATGAACTGTATCTCGTTGCTCTTGCGGTCGATTGTCTTGTTGGTGTCGCGCAGGAGTTCGTCGATTATGTTCTGGAACTTCGTCTTCGGTCCCGACAGGAGTGCGGCCTGCCGCATCTGCTCGTCGGCCGATGTGGTTGTGGTGAGTATTTCGATGATTTTGTTGCTCAAGGTCACCTGATAGTCGAGGTAGGCCTTCTGCAACTTATATATCTGCCAGTCGAGCTCGGTCTTCACCCGCGAGTCGGCCAGTTTTTCGAGCAGGTTGCCGTTGATGAGCGGACGGTCGAACGAGCGTATCACGTCGATCTTTATCGTCTTTGCCTGTTCGGGATATAGGCGTATGGTCACACCCTGCACCGTGTCGCCGGCATCAGCCTCGCCACGCTCTATCTTTTTCAATGCAGCAACGGCATGGTTTATGATTGTCGATTTACCCACGCCGTTGATTCCGCTCAAGATGTTGACTTCGGGATTGAGGTTCCACCTTATGTGCCGGCCTCCGTCCCACAGTGCCTGAATCTCGATGCTCTGTATGTATTCTGCTTGTTTCATGATTTGCCGTTATGAAGGCCGGGCGACCCGGACAGCCTCGTGCATGGTCTGGCCAGCAGACCGGAACCGTGCAAAGACGTCGGGGTCGGCCACGGCATTACACTAAAGAGTGATTAAGCGCCTGCAGCGAGCATGAACTTCTCGAGGTTGCGCTTCTTGGTGGCACCCATGATGAGGAAGAGGTCGATAAACCACCACACAAGACCTGCACCGCAGCACATGGTCAGCAGCAGCTTGCCTATTCCTGCACCTACCTGACCGATGAGGAAACGGTCAACACCCAGCTCGCCTATGAAGAACGACACAGCGAGGTTGATGAGCGGGTTGAGATAGTTGGTTGCCATCACCGACATCTCGCAAGCAGGGTCGAGGTGCTCAAGACGTTCACGAATCATCGGGAGCGACTCTGACGGGAAATAGTCACCCTTCGTACTGATAAATAGATTTACTTTATCTGCTTCCATTGTTAATGATGTTTTTTGTTAATAAATATGGATTTGGTGGCAAAGATACAAAAAAATAATTGATATGATACACATAATGACAGATATTTTTGCAATCTACCATCCCTTTTTATATAAACACCACTTTATTTCATGTCGATTATAAGAAGTTAAAGGGAAGTTAAAAGGAAGTTAAAGGGAAGTTAAAGGGAAGCTAAAAGGAAGTTAAAGGGAAGTTAAAGGGACGAATGATGCTGTATGGTTTAATCTTCAATTAACAATGAACCTTCCGTATAGCAACTCTTCAAATTCCCCAAAAGCCACATGGCCATTTTTCATTTCTTCATTATCCCAAATCGGTCATTAGCGTTATGATGAAAACAACTTTTGTTTTTAGTCAGATGTTTTGCTGATTTGAGGGCGCAATGGGGTTCCATTGTAACCGAAAAGCGGTGAAACAGATGGCAAAAAGAAAGTTTGTTAGCGCATAACTGCCTAATGACTGATTTGGGATTATTTCATTTCGTCATTTTAACTATACGGGTGCGCACCATTTTCAACTAAAAAAAGCTTTCCCTGCGTGGAAAGAGAATGGATAATATTCAATTAACTCATTATAAATAATTTAAACCAAAAAAGAAATGAAACAAAAAGTACTTAAACTAATGTGCTTGTTATGTGTTGGCATGATGAGCATGAGTGCATGGGCTCAAGCTACATGGGTAAAAGCTACATCAATTCAAGTAGGAGATGTTGTTATTCTGGTTTACGAATCAGGGAAAAAGGAATTGTCTGGTTTCTCAACTACATCTACTGTATATGGACAAGGCAGTACTTACACTACGAATCCAACAGGAGTATATCCCTTAACAGTGGAAGCTGGTACTGCTGAAGGTAGTTTTGCCTTTAAAAATGGAACAAACTATTTGAATTGGTCATCTGGTAACTCTTTAAGTACGGCAACTTCTAAGTCTGCAAACACTTCATGGACAGTATCAATTAGCAGTGGAAATGCAACTATCTCAAACGTTAATACAACAAACAGAGTTATTAAATGGAATAACTCAAGTCCTAGATTTGCTTGTTATACAAGTGATCAACAGGATGTGCAAATATATAAACAGGCCCTCTCTACCACAACTTCTATTGATGTATCTGGTATAACTAATACTAATGTTGTTACAAGCACAGCTGCCGGAACACTGTCTGCAAGTGTTACATACGACAATAGCGGTACTCCAACCGCAGTTCCTGGTGCAGCCGTTACATGGACATCGAGCAACACATCAGTTGCAACCATCAATTCTGCTGGTGTTGTAACTCTTGTAGCAGCTGGAACAACCACTATTACCGCATCATACGCAGGAACTACTGGATATAGCGAATCGTCAGATACATACGAGCTTTATGTTACTGGTGGATATACACATGATATAATCAACCAAAGTCTGACAGGTGTTACAAGTTCCACTTATACGTTTGTAGAAAATCTAACAGCAACATCAGGCGCGGTTTATTCAGTACAATGTGCGGGAGACAATTCGTCTGTTCAGTTAAGAAGTAATAATAACAATTCCGGTATATTCTCAACAACGTCAGGCGGTTATGCTCGCAAAGTTAAGGTAACATGGAACTCAAGTACATCTAATGGTCGTACCTTGAATGTATATGGCAAGAATACTCCGTATGTGAAAGATGGCACGAGTGCAAGTATCTTGTATGACGCAACTACTCAAGGCACCCTGCTTGGCACTATCGTATATGGTACATCTACAGAACTTACTATTACTGGTGACTATGCTTATATAGCACTTCGCTCTGCAAGTGGCGCAATGTATCTGACAGATATTGACATCACATGGGAACCAGTATATAACATAACAGTTTCTACATCTGGCTATGCTACATTCTACAGCAGTGAACATGCTTACACCATGCCTGCAGGCCTGACTGGATTTGTAGCAACTAACCCATCAGCAGGCAAAATCACTCTGAAGCCTGCATATTCAGCAGGTGATGTTGTTCCTGTTGGCGTTGCTCTTGTACTGAAGGGCAGTGCAGACGACTATACCCTTGCATGGACAACTGGTGGAGTTGCTCCAACTGAAAACCTGCTGAAGGGAACTGACACAGATGCTGCAACTACAGGTGGCGACAAATACTACAAGCTGTCTTATGACTCTGATGGTAACAACCTCGGATTCTACTGGGCTACAGCTGATGGTGCTGCCTTCACCAACGGTGCTCACAAGGCATACCTGGCACTCACCGATGCACAGGCAAGCAGCGTGAAGGGATTCCGTCTTGACTTTGATGAGGCTACAGGTATCACAGAGCTCACAGAGAGCACGGAGAAGACAGAGGGCACAGAGGGAATATACAACCTCAACGGCCAACGCCTGAACG
>CAMHPM010000102.1 GCA_946187025.1 uncultured Prevotellaceae bacterium | reverse complement strand
CTCCATCTCGCGCAACACCTTTTTATATATATTCGCGCGATGCGAGTCGAACATGTGCAGGGTTGCTATGGGTTTTCGTCCTGGCGGCAGTTCGTCGATTACACTCACGTCGAGGTCGCCATATAGTGTCATGGCCAGTGTGCGCGGAATGGGTGTGGCAGTCATGACCAGCACGTGTGGCGGTGTGTCGTTCTTCTGCCACATCTTGGCTCGTTGCGCCACTCCGAATCGGTGTTGCTCGTCGATGACAGCAAGTCCGAGCCGTGCGAACACCACATTGTCTTCGATTATGGCATGAGTGCCGACCAGGATGTTGATGGTTCCGGCTTCGAGGTCGGCGAGTATCGTCGAGCGTCGCTTGCCTTTCACGCTTCCGGTGAGCAGTTCCACCATCACTGGCATGTCGCCCAGCAGGTTGCGCAATGTCTGGAGGTGTTGCTCGGCGAGTATCTCGGTAGGAGCCATGATGCACGCCTGGAATCCGTTGTCGATGGCGATGAGTGCGCTGAGCAGTGCCACGAGTGTCTTGCCGCTACCCACATCGCCTTGCAGCAGGCGGTTCATCTGGCGGCCCGAGCGCATGTCTTCCCTTATTTCGCGTACCACCCGCTTCTGTGCTCCTGTCAGTTGGAATGGCAGGTGCTGATGGTAGAAGGTGTTGAATGCGGTGCCTATGTGTGGCATCATGAGTCCGCGGTAGCGGCGGATGCGGTCGCGCACGTATCGCAGGATGTTGAGTTGTACGTAGAACAGTTCTTCGAACTTCAGTCGCACCTGTGCACGTCGCAGCAGTTCGGCCGTGGCGGGGAAGTGTATGTTACGTATGGCGGTGTCGTAGGGTATGAGGTGGTAGTGCTCGGTGAGGTATGGTGTGAGCGTTTCGGCAAACGGTTGGTCGAAGAGCTCCAGCATCCGCCTGGTGAGGCGTGCCATTGCTGCCGAGTTGAGTCCGCTGCGCTTCATGCGGTCGGTGGTGTTGTAGGATGGCATGAATGTGCTTGCGGTGGCGGGGTCGAATCGTCCGCTTCCGATGTCTTCGATTTCGGGATGTGCTATGTTGATGCGCCCTCCGAAGATGGTTGGTTTGCCGAAGACGAGGTACTCTTTGTTGAAGTTGTAGTCTTTGAGTGCATATTTTATGCCTTGGAACCAAACCAATTCGACCACTCCTGTCCCGTCGCTGAATCGTGCCACGAGCCGTCGTCCGCGCCCTTCGCCCACGGTATCGGCCGAGAGTATGCGTCCTTGCAGTTGGACGTATGGCATATTGCCGTCGATGTCTGCCACATGGTATATGCGTGTGCGGTCGATGTATTTATATGGGTAATACACGAGAAGGTCGCCGACGGTACGTATCGCCAGTTCCTTGTCGAGGGTCTGAGCCCGTGCAGGCCCTACGCCTTGCAGGTATTTTATGTCTTGACCAGGTTGTATCAATGTTTATTCTACTACATACGCTTTTATCACTCTCACATCGGTCATAGGGCGGTCGTTGGCATCGGTTTTCACTTTCTCGATTGCCAGCACGGTCTTCATGCCTTCCACCACCTCGCCGAAGACGGTGTATTCGCCATCGAGCCATGGTGCGCCGCCTTGTGTGCGGTATATGCGTTTTTGTTCTGTGGTATAGTCTTGTGGCGGATTCTTCGATGTTTCGTATTTTGCTTCGTCGAGCAGGCGTTCGAGTATATCACTCACTTTCTGATGGTTGCGTGCCTTGCGCAGTGCTTCCAACTCGTCGTTTCGCGCCAGTGCCTTCTGTCGGTACAGGCGGTTGGCGGCTTGCTGGATGCGTGCGGCATAGAGTTCGCGCAGGGCATCTTCCTGGTATGTACGCCCGGTGACGATGTAGAATTGTGTGGGGTCAGACTTCCATTCGGGGTTGACGTCGTCGCCTTCGCGTGCAGCTGCCAGTACTCCGCGGCGGTTGAAGTGTTGCGGATAGCGTATCTCGGCAGGTATCATGTCGGCTGTGTCGATCTGCAGGGTGTCGCCGTTGGCATCTATCCGTGCAGGCTGTTCGCCTGTCTGAATCATGAAGTTGCGTATGATGCGATGCCATGTCTTGCCGTCGTAGAGGCCGTTGCGCACGTTTTGCAGGAAGCGGTCGCGGTGGAGCGGCGTGTCGTTGTAGAGGCGTACACGGATTTCGCCCAAGGTGGTTTCAAGCACCACCTCGGGTTCGTCGCTCTTGTTCTGTCCGTTGCACGATGTAGCCATACATGCCAGTGCGGCAAGGCCCATGCACAGGCGTGTGACGGGCTTAAACGGTTTCATACTGTACTTCGGGTATGTAGTTGGCAAGCAGTGTGTTGTATGCTGTGATTTCGTTGAAGTAAGTCCAAGGAATTGCAAACAGTACTCCTATGCAGCATACGCAGAATCCCAGCAGGACGAGGAAGAAGTTGGTGATGAACAGCCCGACGAGGTTCCAGAAGTTGCCTTTGGTCATTTCCCAGCTGGCTTTTATCGATTCGCCGATTCCGGCCTCGGGATGGTCGAGCAGATAGTATTCCGACATCGACAGCTTGATTGCAAGCCAGATGCCTGGCAGGATGCAGAGGCAGGTACCGATTACGACGATGAAGCCCACGATGATGTTGAGACCGAACACCTTGAGGTAGGTCATGGCCGGCATCTTGAATCCGTCGAACGACAATTTGTCCATGCTGTGGTTGGCCAGCAGGATGCATGTGCGGACAAAGCCGGCAAAGAACACGATTGAGATAATCGACTCGAGCACCGATGCGATGTAGTAGCCGGCACCGGTGGTCATGCCGTTGATGGCTCGCATGGCTCCTTCAAAGTCCTGATGCTGAATGGCATTCATGTATTTATCCATTACATCCTGAGATGGCATACTGAATGGTGCCGATATCAGGTTCATGACCATGTAGAATGCAAATACGATGACGGCCAGCATGAGGCCGTGCTTCTTGGCAAGTTCCCAGCCTTCGCCGATAACTGCCGAAATTGAAAATGTTACACGTTCCATAATTTTGTGTTTTTATGTGTTATTATTATTTGTACTTCCGTTTTTTTGCGTTTGACGCCTTTGCCATACGATTTACTACGCTTACGGCACAGAAATCATACGCACCGGCATTTTATCATGGCAAATTTACGTCTTTTTCGCCACACAGCCAAACATTATTAAAGAAAAAAAGCAAAGCGGTCAACAGTAGGCCGCCATAGTCATAAAAATGACTGCGCACTCGCGGGCCCGAGACTGCGCACTCGCAAGGCCGCGACTGCGCACTCGCAGAAAGCCCTGCCGCCTCAACGCTTCACGCCCCACCTGGCAAAGGCAATGGCGGCAGCCATGAGCACGAGGCACGCCACGGTAAGCGGCAACGAGCCTTTAGGCTTCGGCCCGTCGCTTATGCCACGCAGGCGGTTCAGCTCCGACACCTTGTCCAGCATATAGTTCACAGTGGCCGTATCGGGCATCACGGCATAAGTCTCGCAGATGCCAGCCGGCAATATCTCCTCAATAGCATGTAGCGAATAGCCATCATAGCGCCCCGACGGCGGCAACACCATGAGATACACCTTCACATCACGCCCCTCGATATGCGCAGCCATCGAGCGGCCGAGCCAACGAAGGGAGTCGGACTCAAGCACAGCACTCCCATGCAGGGAGTCAGCATTGTGGAAATCGGACAAGACGAATGCCCGCACATATCGGCACCGGCTGTGTCCGATGAGCGAGTCGAGGGCAGTGAGCATGGCAGTGAGGTCGCAGTAGTCGTAGAAATCGGCATCAAAAGCCTTACCGGCACCAACCACCGACTTGGCAAAATTAAAGGTATGCAGGCGGTCGTGACGCATTGTCTCCACATAAAACGTGTCGATGGCATCCTGAATGCCCTCAATATATATATTGCGGCCACCCGACACATCGACCATCCACAGATAGTCGGCCTCGTCCGTCTGGCCCATAACACTGCAGGCAGGAAGCAACCAAGCCGCCACCGCCCACAACATGACAAAGAAAAAACGTATCGGTTTCATGCCGCAAAGTTAAGAATAAAATCTGTTTCTGTCACAAGTTGGCACACTAAAATGCACAAAAACTTGTCAATGTGGCAGGCTTTCGGCCAAAAAGCGATGCCGACAATGAATCGGCGGCAGCCAAACCACCGTTGGCACACTGTTTGCAATAGAACAGCCGACAGCCACAGGCCGAAAACGGCAGGCGGCAGAAACAACAAAACAGATAACAAACAAATAAAACAATACAACTATGGGAAAAATTATTGGAATTGACCTCGGAACCACAAACTCATGTGTATCCGTATTCGAAGGCAACGAACCAGTTGTCATCGCAAACAGTGAAGGCAAACGCACAACACCTTCAATCGTAGGATTTGTTGACGGAGGCGAACGCAAAGTGGGCGACCCTGCAAAACGTCAGGCCATCACCAACCCGAAACGTACCGTCTTCTCAATCAAGCGCTTCATGGGCGAGACCTACGACCAAGTGTCACAGGAAATCGCACGTGTGCCATACGCAGTAAAGAAAGGCGACAACAACACCCCGCGCGTCGATATCGACGGACGACTCTATACACCACAGGAAATCTCGGCCATGATTCTGCAGAAGATGAAGAAGACCGCCGAAGACTACCTCGGACAAGAAGTGAAGGAAGCAGTCATCACCGTGCCAGCATACTTCAGCGACTCACAACGCCAAGCCACAAAAGAAGCCGGACAAATAGCCGGACTCGACGTCAAGCGAATCGTCAACGAGCCAACAGCAGCCGCACTGGCCTACGGCATCGACAAAGCTAACAAGGACATGAAGATAGCAGTGTTCGACCTCGGTGGCGGAACATTCGATATCTCAATACTCGAATTCGGAGGAGGAGTGTTCGAAGTACTATCAACCAACGGAGACACACACCTCGGTGGCGACGACTTCGACCAAGTAATAATCGACTGGCTCGTAAACGACTTCAAAGCAAACGAAGGCATCGACCTTGCAAAAGACCCAATGGCAATGCAACGACTAAAAGAAGCCGCTGAAAAAGCAAAAATAGAACTCTCAAGCACTACTTCAACCGAAATCAACCTGCCATACATCTCAGCAGAAGGAGGAGTGCCAAAGCACCTCGTAAAAACACTGACACGTTCACAATTCGAACAACTCGCACACGACCTCATACAAGCATGCTTAGTGCCCTGCCAGAACGCCATTCGCGATGCAAAACTACAAACATCCGACATCGATGAAGTTATACTCGTAGGAGGATCAAGCCGAATACCAGCAGTACAAACACTCGTGAAAAACTATTTCGGCAAAGAACCATCAAAAGGAGTAAACCCAGATGAAGTAGTATCAGTAGGAGCAGCAATACAAGGAGCAGTACTAAACCAAGAATTCGGAAAAGACGGAGGCATCGTACTGCTCGACGTAACACCACTGACACTCGGTATTGAAACACTCGGAGGAGTAATGACAAAACTCATCGAAGCAAACACAACAATACCATGCAAGAAGAGCGAAACATTCTCAACAGCAGCCGACAACCAAACAGAAGTGACAATACACGTACTGCAAGGTGAACGACCAATGGCAGCACAGAACAAATCAATCGGACAATTCAACCTCACTGGAATAGCACCAGCAAGAAGAGGAGTACCACAGATTGAAGTCACATTCGACATCGATGCAAACGGAATACTATCAGTATCAGCAAAAGACAAAGCAACAGGCAAAGAACAAGCCATACGCATCGAAGCATCAAGCGGACTGTCAAAAGAAGAAATAGAACGCATGAAAGCAGAAGCAGAACAAAACGCCGAAAACGACAAGAAAGAACGTGAACGCATCGACAAACTAAACCAAGCTGACTCGATGATATTCTCAACAGAAAACTTCCTCAACGAAAACGGCGACAAAATACCTGCCGACCAAAAACCTGCCATCGAAAACGCACTGCAACAACTCAAAGACGCACACAAGGCGGCTGATATCGCAGCAATAGACACTGCAATCAACAACCTTAACCAAGTGATGCAAGCAGCATCAGCGCAAATGTATCAACAAGCAGGAGCACAACCCGGAGCAGGACCCGACATGAACGGAGCAGGCTTCAACGCCGGAGCAGGTGGCTATAACGGACAAACAAACCAACAAGACAACAACCAACAATCCGACAACATCCAAGACGCCGACTTCGAGGAGGTCAAATGAGACGCATAAGTAAAGACATA
>CAMHPM010000101.1 GCA_946187025.1 uncultured Prevotellaceae bacterium | reverse complement strand
TTCTTCCCAGGTCATTGTGCGACTGATGTCGAAGGTGAACTCGTTGAAGTCGGTACCGATGAGCATAGGCACATCTTTTGATACAGGCGAAGCAGGGTCGAACGGATGTTGTGGCAGGATCGTTCCATCGACCACCGGTGAGAAGTTGGCTCGTATGCCTTTGGCCGACAGTCGGCTCACCGCTGCATTTATTTCGTCGTAGGTCAGTCGTGAGAAGTCGGCCGATCCGTCGGCTGGTTGTCCCACTTCCTTGGCAAATTCCGGTCCGAACTTACTGGTCGTTGCCCTGTCGGCCTGTCTGAGTGTTGAGCCGCTCTGAACGATGGCTCTCTTAAACAATCCCTTGGCACTTGGCATGGCAAGCAGGGTCGATACCTTGCCGCCACCGCCCGACTGTCCTGCAATGGTCACAGCCGAAGGGTCGCCTCCGAAACGTGATATATTGTCGCGAACCCACTCCAGGGCTTTCACTATGTCTTGCATTCCCAGGTTCACACTCTGCGAATACTTGCCTCCAAGTCCTGTGAGGTCGATGTATCCTAACACATTCAGACGATGGTTGAGGCTGACGACAACTATGTCGCCTGCTTCGGCAAGAGCTCGTCCTTCGTAGCAAGGAAGGTCGTGAGCCGATCCGCCCGAATAGCCTCCGCCATGAATCCACACAAACACCGGCCTGCGCTTCGAGTCGTTGATGCTCGGAGTCCACACATTGAGCACAAGGCATCCACGTTCGTCCATCGGTTCGATTACAAACTGGTTGCCAAATCCATAGTCGCCCTGGCTGTTTTGGTCGTTCCATCTCAACGACTCGCCCTGCGGAGCCTGAGGACCCCACACCTTACACTGGCGCACCGTCGTGAAGCGATCGGGGGCTTGTGGGGGCATAAAACGCTCTGCTTTTGCATAGCGAATGCCTTTGAACGTAAAGATTCCACCATCCTGATAGCCTTCGATTGGTCCGTAGATGGTTTCCACACGGGTGTGTTCACCTGCCGTGATTGGCTGTGCCACCACATTGGCTGCACTGAGGGCAGCAACGAGAAACATAACAAATGTTTTCATAATAGTTTCTTAAGATGTGAATTTGTACACATGTTGAATTTGATTAGTAATTAATTTCTGCTGCAAAGATAAAGCTTTTTTAAGTTTTACACATGCACAAAACTCACAATCGTTTTAAATTATGTAACATCTTACGTTTTTTCACCGTTTTATTCGGCTGTTTCAATTTATTTGTCGTAACTTTGTCATCGCATTTCGAGCTTCAAAGCCATTCAAAGCCATGAAGAGAATATTTAATAACATTAACCGTATCTATAGTCTAATAAGCAGGCAAGGTGCTACATTCTATCAAGTAATTGCAAGGAGTGGCATCTTTGTCATCATCCTTTTTCCATTATTGTCGGCCTTATTATGGGATATATCATGCAATGCACAAAACCTGCATCTACTCAAACTGCCCAACCAGGAACAGATACCATCAGACGATGTGCTGTTTCTGATGCAGGACAGCGAAGGTGCATTGTGGTATGCCACTAAAGGAGGTGGCATCTGCCGCGACGATGGCAGAAACCCGTATATCATCAAGGCCGACGAGGTACATCCCGAGCTTCTCGGCAGCAACGAAGTGGGGTGTCTTGCTGAAATCGGCAGATATATGATTATCGGTACGTTCCATGGGGCATACATGCTCGACAAGACCGATTACTCGATAAAGAAAATGGCAGAAGTGGATGAAAAACGTATTGACGACATCCTTGTTACACACGACAGCCATCTGTTTCTGACCTCAAACAAGAAAATCTACGAATACACCTACTCCGACTCCGATGCGAAGCACCCTTCACTGTCGCTCACATCCATCTATGAGTCACGATGGCACGACAGCGCCTGCTACGTATCCCATCTCTACGAAGACATCCACGGCCACATCTGGGCCACGCAGTGGAATGGGGGCCTTATCCGGAAACATGGTTCATCGTTCGACGAAATGCCTTGGCCGCTGCCTTGCGCCCCGGCCGATATAGCCGACAGTCCACACAGCGACGGCCTGTGGGTCGGAACCACAGGCGAAGGCATCATACACTACAATGCCGACACAGGCGCAGCCGTGATGCAACCTCAGACAGGGAAAAACATCTGTATCGACATGCAAGTGTCGGCCGACGGCAAGCATCTGTGGATGACGACAACCGGCAACCTGCTACTTTTCGACATTGGCGACACGCTAACCTCCATCCCCATCTCCGACATTATTCCGCAAGGCGAAAAAGTGCTCAACCGCCTCACACTGAGCAACAGCGGCCACCTGCTTGTTGCAGGCAAGACTCCGGGAGCATTTGCGCTGGGACAACCATCCAAACAGTGGTATGACACGTCGATATCTGAAAACGGCATTACATGGACCTACCACGACCGCCAGGGTGTGATAGCTGTTGACGAAACGAGTGGCGACACTCTGTTATCATTACAGTTGCAACCGACCATGACCCGCCGTGCTGCAGGAGGCATCTGGGGTACCGACGGCAAACACCTGATTTCATGCACCATCAGCCAAATCGACACACTGAGCAGTCTCCCGTCACGCCCCACGGCCATGGCCGACGACGGGCACGGAGGTGTGTGGCTTGCACTGGCCGACGAGATAAAACGATTTGACAGCACCACTGGCACCGACGAGTGCATGATAAGCTCCATGCCCCACATATCGGCCATGACGTTCGGCACCGACAGTACCCTGTGGCTGGGCAACATCTACGGCAAGATATATACCCACCGCAACGGAGCTACCAGTGTAGACCAATATGCCACAAACGAATTTGGAGATGCAATCACAGGGTTGAAGACCGACAGCTGCGGACGTATCATCATAGCATACGGCAACTATACGCGGATATACGACACACATCGGCACACACTGCAACAGCAAAGTATGGAAACCGACCAGTTCTTCTGTATTGAACTGAACGAAACCAAGCCCCACGGCCGGTGGAGCCAGCCGGAACAGGCCGACACAATCGAACGCATACCACGGTGGGTTACATCGTGGTGGATGTGGATCATCTGTGCAATCATCCTCATCATCATCTGCATACTGATAATCTACAACGTCAGGCTACGCAATCAGCAGCAGCTCTTTATGATGAAGATGAAAAGCCAACTCACACATGAGCCTGAGCAAGCCGAGACCGACGATGTGGCACCAGCCACGCCAGAGCCAGAGCAAATCAACGAATTCCTGAAACAAGCAATCGGGTTTGTAGAAAAAAACATAAACGACGAGCAATACAACGTCGAGGCACTAAGTAGCGACATGTGTGTAAGCCGCATGACACTATACAGGAAAATACAAACTCTCACCGGGCAGAAACCGACCGAGTTTATACGCAGCATACGTCTGCAACGTGCGGCCATGATGCTGCGCGAAGGGCATAAGACCGTTACCGAAGTGAGCATCGACACAGGTTTTTCATCGGTGAGCTACTTCAGCCGCTGTTTCCGCTCCATGTTCGGAGTTCCACCAACCAAGTATTCATAGACAATTCAGCAGGTCCGTAAATATGAGTCCGCACTCGCGGGGTCACGAGTGCGGACTCACAGGGCTGAGAGTGCGCAGTCTCGGGGCCGAGACTGCGCACTCGTGTGAAGAGGACTACCGCTCTTATCACTTAAACATCGAGAAGCGGTAGGCAAAACTCAAGAGCAGGTATGATGTCTTGCCCAGTGTGCGCGTCTCGCTCCACTGCGTGTCGGACATCGAGGCCGAGAAGCCGCGTTGCTGGTCGAGTATGTCGTTCCACTCGAGCGAGAGTGTTGCCTTACGCTTGAGGAATCGGTAGGCAATGGTGGCATTCCAGATGCAGTCGGTGCGGTTGGCCGATGCGAGCTCGTAGCCGAAGTGGCGCTGATAGGTGAAGTTGGTGCCGAGCGAGAGGCCGAGGTCCATCTCGTGGCGCAACTCCAGGCGGGCATTGACCGACTGACCGTTGGTGGATGTTGCTGTGTATTGGTTTTTACGGTGGTCGATATTGTAGTTGGCCATGATGCCGGCAATCCAGTGTGCATCGGTATATCCGCTGATGATGATGAAGTTATAGTTGTTCCAACGTGTAGTACTCAGGATAGCATCGGCAGTGCCTGTATTGCCCGACGCCATGTTCTGCACATATCCCACAGTGTTGTTGTAGGTATGTGTAGCAATGGCATTGACCGACAGTTGTCCGAACAACTTGGTGAGGAACAGATAGGATGTGAGGCTCCAGTTGCCGTTGGTATTGACAGGCATGGTGTGGCGTGCTCCGGTGAGTGGGTCGAGAGTGGTCTTGTTGACTACCTGTCGGTCGGTACGCCCATAGGTGAGGCTGGCTCTGAGCAGGGCACGATGCTGCCATTCGATGGAGGCATTGTGTCGGAACGCCTCTTTCAGTTCGGGGTTGCCCTGGTATATGTTCATTGGGTTGTATGCATCGACCGAAGCCGAAAGACTCGATACCGACGGCAACTGGTTGGACCCGTTGTAACGCAGGGTGATGTTGCTCTGCTGATGGTCGAACTTCAGTTTGAGTTCGGTCGATGGATTGTAGATGACAGTGTTGTAAGTACCCCTTGTGGCTGCGGCATCGGTCCACCGACGGTCGGTGACAACGAGGTGTGTAGGCGATACTCGCATCGAGAGCCGCAGGTTGAGGCTCTTGTTGTCGATGAGCAGGCTCGACGACAGCGAGTGGCGCATGGAGTGGTTGCTCTTGTCGTAGGACAATGTGTCGATGTTTCCTGCCATGTCGGAATACTGCTGGTCGTTGTGGTTGTTGTCGTAGCTTATGTCGTAGGCCACCTGCAAGTTGTTTTTCTCGCCAAAGCGGTGATTGAAGAACAGGCCGCCCTCAAGCCTGTAGTTGTCGGAAGGCGAAGAAATGACGTAATTGGTTGTCTCGGTGCTGTCGGCCAACAAAGCAAAGAGCGATGAGGTGTTTGAGTGTGTGGTACTGCGCGATGTGTTGTACGATGTGCCAAGCGTCAACCCTATTTCGTTGCGCTGGAGCGAGTCGAGATAGTGGGTGAACCGTCCGTTCCAGTTGATATACTTGCCATGCATGTTGGTGATGCTTTGCCGCTCGGTATGGCTCACAAGTTGTCCGAGGTCGTTGGTGATGTCGCTGTGCGACTGGCTCGTGCTTTTCGAGTCGTTGCTTCCCAGGCCCAGGTTCATACGCCATCGGGTCTGCGCGCTGAAACTGCCGTCGAGACGTATGGTACCATCGTAGTCGTGTCCACGGTTCATGTTGCGGCTTCCGCTTTCGGTGCGTTGTGTGAATCCGGGCATGAACAGCTGTGTAAAACCTTCGTTCTGCGTGTCAGTACGGTTGTAGCCGTGGGTCACGCGGGCATCGAGATGGGTGCGCCCCAGTGTCTGCTCATAGGAAGCTGCTGCATTGGTGTTGACGTTGCGCAATGTAGGGTTGTCGCCGCCGCGAGGCAGGTCGCGAGTCGAGAAGTTGAGCCCCACCTGTGCACCGTTCTTCACCCATGTGTTGCCCGACAGCGCAAGCAGGAAGTTCTTGAGGTCGGCCGTGATGCCTGCCTGTGCGTTAGCAAAGTCGAGGCTGCGGACGGCTTCCTTCGTCTGCATATCCATCACCAGGTGGTTGTCGGTCATCACGTCGAGCGTGTCGTCGGGCACCTCATACACCTTCAGGCTCTTTATCTTGTCGTGCGGCATGTTGTTGAGTGCCACACTTATGTCGTGACGGAAGAACGGGTCGCCGTTGAGCCGCATCTCTTCTATGCTGCGCCCCATGTAGGTCAGTTCGCCTCCTTCGTAGCGAAGGCCTGGCAGTCGGCGCACGAGGTCGAGCAGCACCGAACCGCTGGGTGTCTCGTAAGCATCGGCATTGAAGATTGTCGTGTCGCCGCGCTGATACATCTTCTGAAGTTCGCCCACCACCTCAGCTTCGGCCAGGGTCATGGGGTTCGACTTCAAGACGACGGTATCGAGCCTGACTACGAGCTTATCGCCTATCACATCCTTGTCGGCCACTGGTGTGAAGATGCGGTCGAAGGTCTCCATACCTAAATATGATATACGCACACGCACGCGAAGGTCCTTCAGCTTGTTGCGGCAGAAGATGTAAGCCGCCACGTTGCCGTCCTTATCGACTGCGGCCCCACCCATCTGTGTGGTGTCTTCCACACAAGTGAGCATCACGTTGGCACCCTGCAGGGGATATGGCCGTGGTTCGAAGT
>CAMHPM010000100.1 GCA_946187025.1 uncultured Prevotellaceae bacterium | reverse complement strand
TTCAACGAGCTTGCGCGCGACTATTCATCGGTGATGAACCGCTGCCGTGTGCTCGACAAGCGCATCTACGACGACGGCTTTGCTGCCGGCGGAAAGAAATATGCCGAGATACTCTCTGCCTCCTACCGCCACGTGATAGCAGCTCACAAGCTGTTCGAAGACAAGGACGGCAACCTGCTGTTCTTCTCGAAGGAGAACAACTCCAACGGCTGTGTGAACACCGTTGACCTCACCTATCCCGAGGCACCGCTGTTCCTCGTGTATAACCCCGACCTTCAGAAGGCTATGATGACTTCGATCTTCGACTACAGCCTGTCGGGACGCTGGACCAAGCCGTTTGCCGCTCACGACCTCGGCACCTATCCTATCGCCAACGGTCAGGTATATGGCGGTGACATGCCACTCGAGGAAGCCGGCAACATGCTCACGCTTGCCGCTATGCTTGTGAAGATCGACGGCAACACGTCGTATGTTGACAAGTATTGGGACATCATGCGCGAGTGGACCGACTATCTTGTCGAGAACGGTCAGGATCCTTCGAACCAGCTTTGCACCGACGACTTCGCCGGCCACTGGGCCCACAACTGCAACCTTTCGGTTAAGGCCATCATGGGCGTTGCCGGCTTTGCTGAGATGGCCCGCGTGAAGGGCGACCAGGCAAGTGCCGACAAGTATATGAAGAAAGCCAAGGAGATGGCAGCGAAGTGGGAGAAGGATGCCCGCGACGGCGACCACTACCGTCTTGCCTTCGACCGTGAGAACACCTGGAGCCAGAAGTACAACATGGTATGGGACAAGCTGTGGAAGACGAATATCTTCCCGAACAACGCCATGCAGAAGGAAGTGAAATACTACCTGACTCGCCAGAACCAGTACGGTCTGCCTCTCGACATCCGCAAGGACTACACGAAGAGCGACTGGATCATGTGGTCGGCAGCAATGGCAGACGACATGAAGACATTCCAGAAGTTCGTCGATCCTCTCTACGACTACATCAACCAGACCCCGAGCCGTGTGCCTATCAGCGACTGGCACGACACGAAGACCTCGAGGATGATAGGCTTCAAGGCCCGCTCGGTGATCGGTGGCTATTGGATGCGAGTACTCGCAGAGAAAGTGAAATAGTATTTGATAATTGCCAAGTAAAAAACGGCCATGGACAGTAATTTGTCTATGGCCGTTTTATTTTTAAAAGGTGTTGTTCACTGCTTTGTTATATGTGGGACACATTTGTCTATTTCGATAGGTATAGTATTCCACGCCAGATTATTCTGTGTAACAGTAAGCAAAGGTAGGCAAGCACGGGTGTTAAGAGGCTGCTGTTGGTCGAAGATGAAGTTGCCAATGCTGTAGTAGATTGGCTTACCGTGATATTTTTCGATTGTTTGCATGGTGTGGGTGTGATGGCCGATGATAGCATCAGCACCGGCATCGATAATGCGATGTGCCTCAAGTCGCTGCTGTGATGTAGGGGTGGTGGTGTGCTCTACTCCCCAGTGGAGCGTAACGATGATGCATGCCTCTGGGTTTTTGGCGCGGAGGTTTGCCACTCGGGCAATCATATCGTTGAAACTCTCTTGACTCACACTGGGCTCGTCGGGCAGATAGGGTAGGGCCTCGAGCGGCAAACGGAGCGAGGCAACGAGATACACCTCTCTCGGCTCCTTTGCTATCAGGACGGGCTCTGCAGCTTCTGACATGTTTGTTCCTGCACCGAAGGGAATCATCTCAGCCTTGCGGACATTCTGGATGGTGCTCATGAGTCCGCGACGACCTTGGTCAACGGAGTGGTTGTTGGCAAGATTGAGATGTGTGATGTGGTGTTTCTTCAGCGTATGAAGCCATTCAGGTTCAGCGCGGAAAATGAATCGCTTGTAGCATGGTTCATTAATGTCGGTTGCTGGACACTCAAGATTACCAACCACAATGTCGGTGTGAGCAAACAGCGAGTCAATCGATGGCGAGAATAACACATCGGGAGATTGATGATTTATTATCTGCCGCACACCACGATCGAGGAGTATGTCGCCGGTGAATGCGACAGTAATACTATCGGCAGCCTGCACGTAGGAGACTGCCGATAGCATGGTGGTGATAAGAATAAGTTTAACAGCCTGAGCTGTAGAAGATAGTCTCATTATCTGTCAACTTTTCGCTTAATGGCACCAGTATCTCTTTCATCCACGAAGGTATTCCTTTGTTTGGTTGTGTCTCGAGAGTGCGCTGCCACTCTTCATCTGTAGCACGGGGTGCTGCGATGTCGTCTTGGAACTCGCGATAGGAGAACACAGCACCACGGGTAAGATAGAGATAACCGCCTATCTCAACAACGACGTAGATGGTGTGAGCAGGTCCCACAGCCTCGTAGAGTACCGATTTCTTTGGATTATTGTCGGCATTTGCAGTATAGACATCAGCAATGAGGCTTACTTTCTTATCAGCGCCAGTTACGTCGTTCCAGTTATCGAGGAAGGTTCCTTTGTCTTTGATAAGTCCGAGACTGAGGTATTCAATCGACGAACCAATAATCTCCAGCGATTTATATTCTTCGTCGGTGATGGTACCCCCTGAGAGTTCTTTCTTGCTTATGTTGAGCAACATGTCTGCAATCTCCTTCAATGCGTTTGTGCCGGTGATGCTCTTCTCTGTCTCGAGGTTGAAACTCTGAAGGATATTCTTTGTGTTGTCGAGCAATGTGATAGCCTTCTGCCAGAATGCGATGTTAGGCTCCACGTAGCTTTTCAGCACAGGGTCGGGTGGTCCGTATCCGCCACACTCTGCTCCCATTGGTTGCTTGGCATAGAGTATTGCATCGTGCTTCAGTTCTGTCCATGAGGCGAGAGCGGTGTTGAGGTTTTTCTTTTCCCATTGCGGCGACTTCATGAAGTAGGGCAATTTTGCATCGCTCGACTGCAGCGTGGTCAGTGTTTCAATCCACTGGTTTGCCAGCGATGCATTCCAATCAGTCTTCGACATAGCATCCTTCATGCGTGCCAGGTTTGCACTGTACTTGTCCCAGCGGTTGTTTTCGCCTAATTCGTCGATGAGTATTCTCTCTGCCTCGCTCATTCCCATTGCAGCCATTATATCGAGACCGCGTGGCGTATCGCGTTTCGTTGTCGGTGATTCAAGGTCGACCATCTCCTGCAGCACAAGCGCGTCGGGTTGATATCGCTGTGGCATGAAATTAATCTTATATTCGCTTGTGCGTTTATAGCGTGGTCGAATCTTCGTTTGTCGCTCGGCCACTTCTTCCACCTTTGTCTGCACCTCGTCCATTTTCTTTGTGTTCTTGAGCAGCTTCTCGGTTGGCATTGCCTGTGCCTTGCAGATGTCGTAGAGTTGCATGACTGTCACGTTGTCGGGTTTCCCCATCAGATATGTCAGCGGTTGGAATATCTTGTCGTAGAGTGTGCGCAGATTGCTGTTTGCACCAATTGTCTCGGCAAGCACCACGGCACGCTCAAGCTGAGGGCGCTTGTCGGTTCCGAAGGGCACTGTCTGCAGCCACATCATTGCCCTGAAATAGCGGCTAAGCTGTTCGGAACGTGTGTAGTGACCACGTGGACGGAATATATCATAGCCAAAGGGTGTAGTCTTGTACTCGAGGAATTTTGAGTATTCGTTCTGTGCTTTTTTCACATTCGCCACTTCCTCGTCGACCATCTTGGCGTATTCCTTAGCCACTGCCGCATTGCTTTTCTCGTTAAGCAGACGCATTGCCACGGCGAAGTAAGCCTGCAGATATTTTGCTGCAGCCACGGTCTTTTTGTTCTTCTTTTGTGTGGCTATCGTTTGTGTGAGTTGTGTGTGGCTGTCTCGGCAGAGAAGTGTTAGCAGTGAGTCGAACTTCTCAATCTCCAAATCGCGCAGGATACAATCAAAATATGTGTGGAATGCCTGCAGGAAAAGGTCGGTAGTTACGAAGTTGGGGAAGTCGTGATAATCGTTGTACTCATACACCTGGAACAGCTGATTGTAGTCGGTGGGCACGATGGCGAATCCGTTCTTAGCGAGAGTCTTTTTCAGTTGTTGCGGAATAGTCTCCATCTGGAACGGGTTTATCAGGTTGTCGATATTCACCTTCTCACCCTCAGCGACTTTGAAGTTCTGCTTGCGCAACTCTATCTCGTGAGCCTCGAGTTGTTTGATGAATCTCAGTTCACCGCGAGTGTAGCCTATAGGCTTTGCCTTGTGTTGAGGTGCGTTGCCGGTATATTCCTCCTCGTTCTCTTTCCACCATCGCTCGTTCATCAGACTGTCGTACCACGATGTGGCATTATATATGCTTCTGAGGTCGGCCGACATCAGGCAGTAGCCTTGTCGTGCCGCAAAAGCATTGCGCAGCACACGTGTCTCGCTGATGCTCAGTTGCGAAACATCCTGCGTGAGATCAATCTTTTCGTTGAGTTTCTCAACGTCGATATGTCCCTTTCCTGGCAAGATTACCTTCTTCTGCTGGGCACTGATATTGAGTGTCACGGCAACCATGAGTAGTGTCAGAATATATTTCTTCATAATCGGTATGATTTATATTATCATTTCTTTTTTCGTCATTTGTTTAATAGCGTTCGCGCTCTTTCTTCTGTTATGTCGCGCTCAATCCAACGATGCAGACTCAGTCCGAACTTATCCCAGACGTATTCCCCCACGGCATAGTTGCCGTTCTCGTTTCTCACCGCAGCCCATATGCTTCCGTCGGCATATATGAAGTCAATAATCTCGTGTCCGAGGCTCGAGCCCATCCACATCGGGCGTATCAGGTTGCGGAAGTTCTTGAATATGAACAACCGCTTTCGTGTTGTGCTGTCGAACCGTGTGCTCTTTATCACTCCCACGAATGCCTCCTGTTTTCCGTCGCCGTCGATGTCGCCCTGCTGAAACTGGTAGGTGGGATAGTCAATCTGCCATTCGTTGCGCGACGAGTCGGTGGTAAGCATTAACACTGCCGTGGTGTCGCTGGTGTGCTCGATGTTAAACACTTGAGCCTGACAGATATACACCATCAGGCTCAGCACTATGCTACAGCAGACTCTTGATTTCTGCATCGATATCTTTTATCTGTACGTCGCGCTTGTGTGGTACGCAGTTCTTGTCGAGCAGGAAGAATGTCGGCACTGCCTGCACATTGTATTTCGTCAGCGTAATCCCATTGTCGGCCTGGCTCTCGTGAACGCATATCCAAGGCAGCGCAGCCGTCTGTGTCTTCCAGAAGTGCTCGTCGGGATCGACCGACACCTGATAGATCTCAAGTCCCTGTGCGTGATACTTATTATATATGTCGCGCAGTGCCATGATGCGTTCGGTGGATCCTCTCGATGCAAACAGATGGAAGTCGAGCAGTACCACCTTTCCTTGCAAGTCGCTCAGTCGACGTATGACACCCTTGTTGTCGGCAAGTTCGATGTCAACGATGTTCGACACGTTAACCTTTGATATATCGATAGCTTTCGATTCGTTGGCACGTATCAGTCGGATAGTCTTCATTCCCTCTATTGCAATGTTGTGCAGGTTCTCGCCACGTTTTGCCCCGGGGTGATATGCATCCCAACTTGTTGCCACTGCTGCGAAGGCATCGACATCGCTCTTCGATGTGCGCGGATTGAAAATCAGTCGCGACAGTCCTCCGGTATTAATTGTCTGGAAGAGAGCAAAATACGACGATGCACGCATCGGTGCTTTGTAGATGTAGTTCGAGCGGATGTCGTTCTTATAGTTTTCCACCAGCGTGTCGATTACGACACTCTCGTTCTGGAAGCTATATTCCGGATTGGCGAAGGTGTCGTTTATCTGTTTCTGCAGCGTCATCTGCTTCACTGCCAGTTCCTTTATTGTGGCGCATTCGTCTGAGCCTTCTACCTCGTAGCCCGCAGCCATGTTTGGCATCGAAGCCATCACGGTGATGTGCTCGGTGGAATCGACGCTGAGGTTTATCACCTGCCCTGCTATGCGCAAGCGGTAGAACTCAGGAGCCTCGGGAGCCTTGTCGGAGAATGCAAACGTACCCTCTGCCGTCAGTCGGGTGGAATCGACGACAACAGGTCCGTTAAGGCTCATGTTCTCGAAATAGAGCAGTGAGTCGGCGGCTTCGGTGATTGTGCCGTCGATGTTGAATTTTGCTTTTGAGCATGAAGCGGCAGCCAACAGCATTAGCACCATGGCAGCAGCAGTGAAAGCGTTTGAGATTATTCTTTTCATTCTTGTCTTGTTTTATTCGTTATTTATCAGTTTCATTATCCTTGGCAAAAGGCCACACCTCACACTCCTCACAGAGCGAGGATTTCAGATAACACTGCAAAGTTAGTGAAAGCTGAGAGTAAAACAAAAGAAT
>CAMHPM010000099.1 GCA_946187025.1 uncultured Prevotellaceae bacterium | reverse complement strand
ACGATGTGATGGCACACTCGGCCGTCACTGCCACCGGGTCTTCCGAGATACACGATGCAGCAGTGAGCCCGCCGCTCAGGGCAAGCAACATCGGCCATATATTTTTCTTGAAATATCTGCGCATTATTCTTCTTACATTCATTTTTATCATGCAAAAGTACGAACATTTTCTCTACCTGCCACCATTCTTGCCTCACTTTTAATATTTTTTATGTGTTTTTTTCAATTTTAAGCATAAAAACACATTCACGCGCCGCCCAAAAGCGAAAAATTAGTTACCTTTGCAGCCGTATGGAAACAAACGAGACAAACAAGCTGCTGCGCCGCTACCACCAGTATCTGAAACTGGAGAAAGCCTATTCGGACAATACGGTCGAGGCCTACGAGCGCGACCTGGGCCGTTTCATCGAATTCATGAGCGACCGCGGGGTCGGGCTGCTCGATGCGGGCATCGAGGATTTCCAGCAATTCTCGTCGATGCTGAGCGACTGCGACATCTGCCCCACGTCGCTCTACCGCACACTGATGGGTGTACACAGTTTCTACCGGTTCCTCACCATGACCCGCGAGCTCGACACCGATCCCATGGAGTTGCTCGACTTCCCGCAGAAGCCCCAGCACCTGCCCGATGTGCTCACGGTCGATGAGGTTGACCGCATCGAAGCTGCCATAGACCTCTCGTCGGCCGAGGGCCAGCGCAACAAGGCAATAATCGAGACCCTCTTCAGCTGCGGCCTCCGGGTGAGTGAGCTGTGCAAGCTGCGCCTGTCAGACCTCTACCTCGACGAGGGGTTCATCCGTGTCACCGGCAAGGGGTCGAAACAGCGGCTCGTACCCATCTCGGGCAAGGCCATACACGAGTTGCAGCTCTACTTCACCGACCGCTGCCACATCGACCTCAAGCCCGGCAACGAAGACTATGTGTTTGTGAGCCGGCACAGGCGGCAGGGGCTGTCGCGCATCATGGTGTTCCACCTGGTGAAGGAACTCGTGGCACGGGCCGGAATACACAAGACCGTGAGTCCGCACACGTTCCGACACTCGTTTGCAACGAGCCTGCTCGAGGGCGGAGCCAACCTCAGGGCCATACAGGCAATGCTCGGACACGAGTCGATATCAACCACCGAGATGTATATGCACATCGACACCACACACCTGAGAGAAGAAATACTTACACACCATCCACGCTATGCCAACCATACCATCTGACCCCTTCATGCTCCTCAGTTTCGTCAACATGAAACTGCGCGACCAATACTCCACACTCGATTCTCTGTGCAGCGACCTCGACATCGACCGCCACTGGCTCGAAACCACTCTCGAGGCAGCCGGATTCGAATATAGCGAGGAGAACAACAAATTCTGGTAGCCTGTTTCGGCTCAGACTTTATGCTATTGCAAAAACGAGTGCGCACTCGCGAGGCCGAGAGTGCGCAGTCGCAGCCGACCCGTCATACAAGCCGGCCATGTTTAGTTTCGCCCCACGGCAGTTGAGCTGCATCGTCATCACCGTAGAATATGGATACATCAATAAAAACAATCCTCATTGCCACATACATCCTGCTACCCACACTGACATGTGACGGATGTATGCCTGCCCCTACACACATCGACCGCGAAACGGTATTAAGCCGGAATAATCCGGTAGTGACGGCTGCCGACCCGTTAGCATCACTCAGCGTAGGCAACGGTCATTTAGCTACGACGGTGGATGTGACAGGAATGCAGACGTATATACAGTTCTATCGTGATGGCGTACCGCTCACCACGATGTCCGACTGGGGATGGCACAGTTTTCCCAACACCCAGCATCTCACAAAGGCCGAGACAGAGCGCACCATGCGATTTGGACACAGAGACCACGACGAGGTGTATGCAATCGAAAACAAACAAGGTGGCAGGCCACAGGCAGCCACCACCTATTTCAGAGTAAATCCGCACAGGCTGAACCTGGGTACGATAGGGCTGCGGCTGACCGACAGGAATGGCAGGGAAATCGCTCTCGACCAACTGGGCGACATCCGCCAGGAACAACACCTCTACGACGGTCATATCACGTCGCATTTCACAGCCGACAACCACCAGGTCGATGTCATCACCGCTTGCCGGCTCGACCGCGATGCCATGCTCTACCAAATAAAATCGCCACTGCTGAGCCAGCGGCAGGCATCGATATGCATACGCTTTTCCTATCCCACCGGCCAACATGCCGACGATGCCAACGACTGGTGCACACCTCACGACTCGCCGCCCATACTGACCACTCGGCCACCATCGAGCGCATGATAGACAGCACCTGCTATGTGCTCACCCTGCGCTGGGAGGGGGAGGTGACGGTTGAGCAAACCGACACGCATACATTCATGTTGACTACTCCCGACAACACCCTCAGCCTTGAAGCGGCCTATTCGGCTCAAAGGGAGCCGGATGCCACGCTCAGCAAGTTCAGGTTCGGCCCAGCCCTGCACGAAATCATACGAGCATGGCATAAATGGTGGGACGATGGCGGCATCGTTGATTTCGCTGCATGTACCGACCCACGAGCACGCGAGCTGGAACGACGTGTCGTACTCTCACAGTATCTCACACGCATAAACTGCGCCAACAGCTTTCCACCTCAAGAAACAGGCCTTACATACAACTCATGGTTTGGCCGGCCACATCTCGAAATGACGTGGTGGCACGCCCTGCACTTTGCCTTGTGGAACCACCCGGAGGTGATCGACAACATGCTGAAATGGTATGACAACACAGCATATCCCATAGCTCGGCAGATTGCGCTACGACAAGGGTTTTCTGGAGTGCGCTGGATGAAAATGACAGACCCGCGGGCCGGCGAAGCTCCATCCAACACGGGCTCGTTCCTCATCTGGCAACAACCACACTACATCTACCTCGCCGAAGAGGCATACCGCCACAACCACGACACCGCCACACTCAAGCTACACGGCGAACAAGTGGAACAGACGGCCGAGTTCATGGCCGATTTCATACACCTCGACACCATCACACACACCTTCCAGCTGCGCGGCGCCACATCAATGCAAGAGTCAATGTCGAAGGACTTCTCTTATAATCACCCATTCGAACTGGCTTACTGGAAATACGGGCTGGCAGTGGCACAACGCTGGCGCGAGCGTCGCGGCCTGCAACGCAACCGACAGTGGGACGACATCATTACCCACATGTCGGCCTTGCCACAAAAAGACGGAATCTACACTGCAGGCGAGCCTACCGACACAACCCGAGCCATGCCGGCCTTCGACCCATTCAACACCATCGGCGCATCGGCACACGTGGTGACAACCAAACAGCTGCCAGACGAGACATTTGCAGAAAAAAGCCGTTCCGACCACCCCGCCGTACTTGGAGCCTGCGCAATCATACCTGACGAATGGAAGGCATACAATGCCGATACCATGACACACACACTGGAGTGGATACTGCAACAATGGCGGTGGGACACAACGTGGGGATGGGACTATGGCATGGCAGCAATGGCAGCAGCCAGGCTGCAACAACCATCGGTGGCAATCGACATACTGATGTCTGACCACACAAAAAACCGATACCTCATCTCAGGACATAACTACCAGACCGCCGACCGACTGCGGGTTTACCTGCCCGGCAACGGAGCACTGCTCACTGCCATCGCCATGATGTGTGCAGGATGGGACGGATGCGGGTCGGCAAATAATCCGGGATTTCCTGCCGACGGCACATGGAATGTGCGATGGGAAAACTTACATCCCATGCAATAACAACCCTTTTTCACGATTTTCGACATTATTAAAAACAAATATCAACATATCAATCGAATGAATAAAAATAAATTCGTATATTTGCAGCCGAATAGATACATATAAAAAAACAGTAAACAAACAAAACAATCAAAACCGAGATTGCAATGAAAAGACTAACACTGCTTCTGATACTGGCATTTGCCCTGAGCCATACCTCATCGCTTAATGCCAAAAGCCTGGTGCTCGTGCTGAGCGACAGCACCCGCGTCTATTTCCTGCTCGACACCACACCCGTCATGAAGTTCCAGGGCGGCAAGGTGACCGTCGAAGCCAAGGAATATGCCTTTACCGACATTGCCCGCTTCTACATATCCCAGACCGACGACCCCACCGGCATCGAGTCGCAACTGGCCAAGCAGGAAGTGAAGTGGGAAGGCGGCACAATGCTGCTACAGGGCAAGCAGAAAGCCGAGGTGTATAGCACCGGCGGAGTGAAACAAGAAGTCGGAATCACCGTCACGGCCGACATGACATTCATCGACACCAACCCACTGCCGAAAGGCACATACATACTGAAAGCAGGCAAGACCTCGATGAAGTTTATGAAGAAATAAAAACCAACAATCACGAAATCACCATCAGGAAGGCCTGAGTGAATACGTAAATTCGTAAAACAAATATATGGCAAAGAACGTAGAATTCAAGTATGCCCCGATGTTCCAAGTGGGCAAAGACGAGACGGAGTACCGTCTGCTGACAAAGGAAGGAGTGACCGTAAGCGAGTTTGAAGGTCACGAGATAGTAAAAGTATCGAAAGAGGCACTGACCCTGCTGGCCCAGCAGGCATTCCACGACGTGGAGTTCATGCTGCGCCGCGAGCACAACCTGCAAGTGGCAAAGATACTGCGCGACCCCGAGGCATCGGAGAACGACAAATACGTAGCACTGCAGTTCCTGCGCAATGCAGAGACAGCAGCCAAAGGCATACTGCCGTTCTGCCAAGACACCGGCACTGCAATCATACACGGAGAGAAGGGACAACAGGTGTGGACAGGATTTGAAGACGAAGAAGCACTGAGCCGCGGAGTGTACAACACATTCACTGGCGACAACCTGCGCTACTCGCAAAACGCACCACTCAACATGTACGACGAAGTAAACACCCGTTGCAACCTGCCGGCACAAATCGACATCGAAGCCGTGGAAGGAGCCGAATACCGATTCGTCATGGTGGCCAAAGGCGGCGGCTCGGCCAACAAGACCTACTTCTACCCCATGACAAAAGCAACGATACAGAACGAAGGCACACTGCTGCCGTTCCTCGTCGAAGAGATGAAACACCTCGGCACAGCTGCATGTCCGCCATACCACATCGCATTCGTCATCGGCGGCACATCGGCCGAGAAAAACCTGCTCACAGTCAAACTCGCATCAATCAAATACTACGACAACCTGCCAACCACAGGCGACGAGACAGGACGCGCATTCCGCGACATCGACCTCGAGCAGAAACTGCTGAAAGAAGCCTACAAGATAGGCCTCGGTGCACAATTCGGCGGCAAATACCTGGCACACGACATACGCGTCATACGTCTGCCACGGCACGGAGCATCATGCCCGATAGGCATGGGAGTGAGCTGCTCAGCCGACCGCAACATCAAGGCAAAAATCAACCGCGACGGAATATGGATTGAAAAGATGGATGCCAACCCAACCGAACTCATACCAGAAGAACTCCGTCTGCCAGGCGAAGGAGGCAAGGGAATCGAGATAGACCTCAACCAAGGCATCGACGCAGTGCGCAAGGAACTTACCAAATACCCGGTATCGACACGCGTCAACCTCAAGGGAACCATCATCGTGGCACGCGACATAGCCCATGCCAAACTCAAGGCACGACTCGATGCCGGCGAAGGAATGCCACAATACTTCAAAGACTACCCTGTGCTCTATGCCGGACCAGCCAAGACACCAGAGGGCTACCCATGTGGCTCGATGGGACCAACCACAGCCAACCGCATGGACCCATACGTAGATGAGTTCCAAGCCAACGGAGCAAGCCTCGTGATGATAGCAAAGGGCAACCGCACACAACAAGTGACCGACGCATGCAAGAAGCACGGCGGATTCTACCTCGGAACCATCGGAGGAGTGGCTGCAGTGCTCTCACAAAGCAGCATCAAGAGCATCGAATGCGTGGAATATCCTGAACTCGGCATGGAAGCCATCTGGAAAATCGACGTCGAAGACTTCCCTGCATTCATCCTTGTTGACGACAAAGGCAACGACTTCTTCAAGCAGTTGAAGCCTTGCGAAGGATGCACAATATTGTAAATAACAAAAAACGGAAAGGAAGTTAACAGGAAGTTAAAGGGACAATACTTACCCTCAGTAACATTTGTCCTTTTAACTTCATGAGCGAAGCGATAACTTCGTTTTAACTCCCCTTCTATTCACTTCACCATAAAGCCCTAAAATAGAATGAACGAAGAAGTAAAGCAATACCTCAGCGCTGCCGAAGAAGACATGGAGATGGCAGCCATGAACCTCGAAGAGAAACTGAGCCGCATCCGTGCCGGACGCGCCAACGTACACATTCTCGACGGCAT
>CAMHPM010000098.1 GCA_946187025.1 uncultured Prevotellaceae bacterium | reverse complement strand
AGTTATAACTTACATATTTACCTTTATAAGAATGCAAATATTGACGGTATAGAACCTTATACGAAATACATAAGAATCCTTGTCGTTGATGGCGACCAATGGGAACCCTGGCTGTGGAAATACGTAGATTACTACGACAACGACCAAGTGAAGTTCAATCCCAAACTGACCCTTACCGACATGTATATCATATCAGAAGCCTTGGACGAGTATTATGAGCCGAGAAAATATAGACAGAGGATGCACTCGGACGGTAAGAAATGAAGCTACTGTACCTGCAGGATGACACGTCGGTAGGCAACAAGGTGGAACGGACCGTTATCGTGAACCTCGCAGACGATATGCAGGCAATCGCCCCGTCTGGCATCAGATGGTATGACGGCAGTGGTCACGGCTTGTGCCGGTTGGCCTACCGTGATTTTGGCTTCACCTATCTCGGGCTGCTGCCACCAGCTGAATGTAAGGGCATCGCCGTCGGGGTCGAACGACTTTGAAGCATCGAGATTGACGACCTGTCCGGCTCGTACCTTGATAACTATCGGTGTGTTCGCAGGCTTTTTACTGCCGATTACAACTACTGGATTACGATTGCCACGCCCCTCGGCACACCATTGCATTCGTGCCATGAAGTCGTGGAGTTCGTCGGGATAGAACCGCCGTTTGTATGCGACGGAAACGGATTTAACCGGTTGCTGCCAACTGATCCACGACGTTGTGAGCGAGTCGGCACACAGGCCCCGCTCGTGGTATCCTGCCCATCCGGCCTGAAGCGGGTCGTCGGGGTCGGAGAGTCCGTTGGGCATCACATATAGGAAGCTGGGCGTATCACCCTCAACACCCCATTTATATGTAGGATAGACCCGTCCCAAGGCACCTTTCCCTTGTATTTGCTCCTGATGTTGCTGCCAGTATTGCTTGCCGAGTTCGCACTGTTCCTGCCACGTACCTTCGTCCCAGACAAACTGCAAGTCGTCGGGAAACTCACTACGAAGCCACTGATGGGAACTGTAGGCGAGGTTCATGCGCATGGAGTATTGCATGTCTTGATCGGTGATGGTATAGATGCGGAATTTGCGAACAAAACGTCGCAGTTGGTCGGCGGTGCGTGTCTGCTTCACCCGCCATATAGCTTGTGCCAGGGTGTTGGCACCGCCCCATGCCGCTACGTATATGGGCCGTGGGTCGGACTCGTCGGCCAGACGGATGAGCAACTGGCTGCCGGGCGAGTCGTTGTCAGGACCCAAAGACTTGATGCCTCCATGTGTGCTGCCCATCACTGCACGGCTTGCCAGATAGTCGGCACTGGGCCAATAGCCTATGCGCTGCGAGCGGTTCTCCTTGCTCAGGGACATGAACCGCTGTTGTCCGGAACGTTGCATGAGGCGCGGCACGTCGTTACGGTAGGCTTCGATGACCTGATGCAGGTACTGGCTCCACTCGGCCGGATAAGGGTCGCAGTTCCACCCTACCGACGTGATGATGGCCTCGACCTCGAACATGTCGGCGTATGCCATGAGCCGCACCATCGACTCCATGTCGTCGGGTTCGACACTGGCTGGTGCTATATCGGTACATACCACGAGGCGTGGCTTCAAGGGACTGACAGCCAATGTGGCTGCCGCCTGCATGGAGAGGAGCAGAAGGGTTGACAGCAGGTATTTCATGGAGAGGGTATGGGATTGGTAGTGTGAGTATTTTTTAAGTTTCGATATTTATTCGTCGGGGGGGGGGAGTGGCATCAGGAGTTTTGCTTCACATAGTCGGTCGGCGTCATGTCGTACATGCGCTTGAAGGCACGTGTGAAGTTCGACTTGTCTTCATATCCGCACTGGTAGGCCACTTCGCTGATGTTGAGTGTGGGCTGTGTGCGCAGCAGGGTGCAGGCGTGTTTGAGTCGGAGTCCTTGTATGAACTCCTGCGGCTTCACGTCGGTGGCTTCGGCCAGTCGCTGGCGCAACTGGTAGGGACTGAGGCTGAGGGCGTAGGCGAGCGACTCGACAGTGACGCGCCGACCGCTGCCCATCTGGCGGGTTACCTCGTTGCTCACACTGAGCAGGAAGGCATCGGAGGGGTCGAGCGGTGTGTCGGCCTCGGGCTCACGGGCGGTTGCGGCACCACGGGTGTGGGCCATCAGCTCGTCGATGCGCTGGTTCATGGTGCGGTATATCTCGCGCCGGCGACGCAGGCTGCGATGGTAGGTGGTGGCTGCGGCTACGACAACGAGCAGCAGGACGACGACCGACAGGATGAGCCACCATCGGCGCCAGTTGCGTTCAGCTGCGAGGTCTGTCTGCAGCTGTTCGTAGTCATAACCGGCCTGATACTGGGTGAGGAGCATTCCTGTCTCGCTGTCGTAGATGGAGTCGTGGAGGGCATTATAGCGCTCGAGGTGGTGGAGAGCCTGTGCAGGGTCGGTGTGGCGCAGGGCTTCGGCCATGCCCTTCTGTGCTGCCGACTCGTTGTAGGGGTCGTGGTGGCGGGTGAAGATGTCGATGGCCTCGGCAAATGGTTGCACGGCCTCCTCCTGTCGGTTCTGTGCCAGGAGGAGGTTTCCCATCTGTATGTCGGAGATGCCTAGCGACTGGTCGTTGCCGTCGGCGCGGAACTGTGGTATTGCCTGGTTGAGGGCATCGAGGGCTTCGTCGTAGCGATGCAGAGCAATGAGGGCCGAGGCGCGTTGTGCCTGACGTATGGCTATCTTGTCCTTGCGCTGGAGCTGTCGCTCCATGTCGAGTGCGAGGGTGGCATATTGCAGGGCGAGGGTGTCGCGGTGGAGGTGGTGATAGACCTCGGATGCCATGCCGTGCAACACAGCCAGCCGGCTGGGGTTGTCGGCCAGTCGGCACTCGTCGATGCCGCGCAGCACGTAGCGTTCGGCCTGCTCGGGCTGACGTGCTGACATGTAGATGGCAGCGAGGGAGTTGAGCGTAGAGCTGATGCGCCCGTGGTCGCCCACCTGCTTGTCGATGTCGTAGCACTGGCGGGCATAGGTGGCTGCCGTGTCGTAATTGCCGGTACGCACGCTGGCTATGGCGATGATGTTGAGGCAGTCGCTATGCAGGCTGGAGAGGTCGTCGGTGCGGAAGAGGGGGGCTGCCTTCAGTCCCAGTTGCACCGACCGGGCATAGTCCTGGCTGTCGTACATGAGCTCGGCTCCCCAGTAATAGACGTAGATGCGGAGTGAGTCGATGTCGGTGCATGACATCTGCTGGTCTATGAAATCGTCGATGAAGAGTTGCGACAGGAATTTGTTGCCTACGACCATGAGCTCACGGTCGGCGGCATCGCGGGTGTCGAGACGTTCAAACTCTTGCAAAAGAGTCTCGGCCTGCTCTCCAGACATGGCAGAGAGCGAGGTAAGAAGACACAATATGATAAAAAACAGTCTATACATCATCTGAACTATATCTGTTTGTACTTTAAAACATTCATTACACCTGTCGGCTTCCGATATACAGGGCCAGCATCGAGAGCAACACGAGCACGAGATCTACCACCTTGCGCCGCAGGTTCTTTTCCTTGAACACGAGTGCACCCACCATGAACGACACGACTACGCTGCTGCGCCTCACCATGCTGACGATGCTTATCATGGCATCGGACTGACCCAGCGCATAGAAATAGACGAAGTCGGCGACTGTGAGGAAGATGGATATGAGCGATATGTAGAACACGGTCGTGCGGTCCATCCTGCCCCATATCCTGGCCCGGACGGCCAATGCAAACACAAAGAGCATGATGCACTGGTAGATGTTGAACCACGACTGCACTGCCATCTTGTCCAGTCCGACTCCGGCGGGCGACATGAGGTAGCGGTCGTAGAGACCACTCACGGCTCCGAAGACATTGGACAGGGCGACGAGCAGTATCCAGCGGTTGTGGCGGAAGTCGATGCCTTCACGCTTGCCACTGCGGCTCATCCAGTAGAACGAGAAGATGGCTATCGTGACTCCCACCCATTGCCAGGGGTTGAGATGCTCGCCGAGAAACGTGAGTGCACCGATGAGCACCATCACGGGTCGGGTGGCATTGATGGGGCCGACAATGGTGATGGGAAGGTTCTTCATGCCATAATAGCCGCACACCCATGAGCACAGGACTATGACCGACTTGAGCAGGATGTAAAGATGCTGATGCAGGCCGTAACCCGGGGTGAAGAAAAGCGACGTGCCTGGAATGAGCCCGATATGCGAGAAGACGATGAACGGCAGGAACAGGATGCTTGAGAACAGGGTGCTGAAGAAGAGTACCGACAGAACTGAGTGTCCTGCCAGCGCTTTCTTTTTGGCTACATCGTAGAAGCCGAGAAAGAAGGCCGATATCAATGCTAAGAACCACCACATGTGCTATTCAATCAATACTTTCCAAATCATCTTTATCATCCATCGGCCACGGAACCACGAGGCAAACGCATGGTTGTAGTCACACGCCACTCCCATGGCATATCGCTCACGCTGCATATAGTCGAACGACATACCGACTCCCACCTCCGGCCGCAGCTGGTCGGATGCCAGTCCGTCGAGACGGTTCATATAACGTCCGCCGGCATAACCGCGCACGGCAAAACGCACTGACGGATCGAGCAGGCAAGAGTATTTGAGGCCCATATCGAGGTGGGCAAGTGTGAGAGTGGATGCAGTCAGAGGCGGTTGAGGACTATCAGCAGGCTTATAATAAGCTGTTGACAGACTGAACATGGTTTCGAGAGCCACATGGGAATCGACAAACTGACTGTACTCCACACCTGCCGTAAACATGCCCGACGTAGTGACTTTCGACTCACGCCCCCACTCTGTGCCGGCAACGAGACTGACTCCCGACGGACAGGTGTTGTATGCAATGGTGCGGTTGAAATCGGCCATCGTGACACGCGGACGATTGAAAGAGCCGGATGGCAGCAGGCGGTCGGCCAGGAAATAGGCGAAGTTGGTCGATACGGTTCCGATACCTGCACCGACAAACAAGTCGCTCAACCAGTGTGAGCGGTGGCGCATACGCAGATATTGGGTAGCGGTGGCGGTGGCATAGCCACCCACACTAACCCACGGACTCAGGTGACCGTATTCACGATGTAGGATAGTGGCACTGGCAAATGCAAATGCAGCATGGCGCGAGGGCATACTATGATTGTCGCTCATGTCGGGACGCCCTACATCGACAACCGACTTCAGGCCACTTGTCAGCCCAAATGTGAGACCCAGTGCCATCGCATTGGACAGCACCATGCGCGGCATCTTGCTTCTCGACTCCACACCCGACGCACGCAGTCCCCATGTGACAGCCAGGGGAGAGAAAGCAACTGCATAGTCGGCAATACCCGTCACGGCCTGAGACTTCTCACCCACCTGCACTCCCTTCAACTTGCGGTCGCGATGAATGACGGTGAGTCCACGGATGAGGAAACCAATGCCGTCGGGATTGAATCGACGTTCGCGTCGCGACAGCGTTTCTTCGTAGTCGGAGATTACATCCTGCACCTTCTGGACACGTTCGGCCGCATCGACATACTGCTCCAATTCGGCCATATAGGCAGAATCGAGAGGCTGGTAACCGACGTCGGAATCCTGGGCAAAAGAAACGGAAGGTAACAGGAAGAAGAGGAAGAGAGGAATGGCCCTGCGCAACAACGGTGGCCAGCGGAAGGTGAGATAAAGTGTGCGTACGAGCAGATGTATGAAGTAGCCTACATACACAGCCTGCACACCGATGTATCTGTACAGACCTAAATAGCCCAGAACGAAACCCAGCGCTGCATAGAACATGCAATTGCGCACCTGACGCCCGGCTGTGGCACCGATATAGATGCCGTCCCACATGAATGCAGCACAACTGATAAGTGGCATGAGTGTGAGCCAAAACAGGAATGGATGCGAACCTTCGATAACATCTTGATTGGATGTCATGATGCGCACAACACTCTCGCCGCCACAGAAATAGGCCATAGTAAACAAAATCCCGACACCAAGACACCAAAGAAAGAGATGATGTACGGCACGTGATGTCTGCTCCCGATTCTGCTCGCCAATAAAACGGCCTACCAATGCCTCGCCTGCATATGCAAATCCGTCCACAAGGTAGCTGAACAGCATGAACAGTTTCATCATGATTGCACCTACAGCCAACGCATCGTCGCCGTACTTCGATGTCAATGCAGTGAAACCGACATACACGACCATGAAACCAAGCGAACGGAGAATGAGGTTACCATTGAGAGCCAACATGTGTCGCAGCTTATCCCACATCATACTGCCACGGATGTTGATCTGACTGAAGTAAGAGTGGTATTTGGCCAACAAGAGGACTACAGCCACAACGAGGCCTGTGTATTGTGCGATGAGTGTTCCCCATGCCACACCTAT
>CAMHPM010000097.1 GCA_946187025.1 uncultured Prevotellaceae bacterium | reverse complement strand
CATGTTTGTTTTTTTATACCAGATCGGCACGGCCTCCACACTCTTGCAGGACTGCCTTGGCAACCGAGCTTGATACCGGGGCGTGATGGTCATAGGTCATTGTTGATGTTGCACGTCCCGAAGTGATTGTACGAAGTGCGGTCACATATCCAAACATCTCAGACAGTGGCACCATTGCCTTCACGATTCTTGCTCCAGAGCGGCTGGTATCCATACCTTCCACCTGTCCGCGGCGCTTGTTGAGGTCGCCTATCACATCACCCATGTTTTCTTCCGGAGTCACTACTTCAAGTTTCATGATTGGCTCCATCAGCACTGGTTTAGCTTGTGTGCATGCGTTTTTGTAAGCCTGCAGCGCACAGATTTCGAACGAGAGCTGGTCGGAATCTACCGGGTGGAATGATCCATCGATCAGTCTCACCTTCATAGAGTCCATCGGGAATCCGCCAAGCACACCGTTTGTCATTGCGTTTGTGAAGCCTTTCTGAACAGAAGGGATGAATTCCTTAGGGATGTTACCACCCTTCACTTCGTCAACAAACTGCAGTCCGCCTTCCTTGTAGTCTTCGTCCACCGGTCCTACTTCCACGATGATGTCGGCAAACTTACCACGGCCACCCGACTGCTTCTTATATACTTCGCGCAGGTTGACGGCTTTGGTAATAGCCTCTTTGTAGTTCACTTGTGGTTTGCCCTGGTTGCATTCAACCTTAAACTCACGTTTCAGACGGTCGATGATGATGTCCAGGTGAAGCTCACCCATACCCGAGATGACAGTCTGTCCGCTCTGTTCGTCGGTACGTACTGTGAATGTAGGGTCTTCTTCTGCAAGCTTAGCCAGTCCCACCGACAATTTGTCGAGGTCCTTCTGTGTTTTTGGCTCCACTGCAATACCGATTACCGGGTCTGGGAAGTCCATCGACTCCAGTACGATAGGTGCATCTTCGTCACACAGGGTATCGCCCGTGTGTATGTCTTTCAGTCCTACAACAGCACCTATATCTCCTGCGCAGATTTCATCTACCGGATTCTGGTGGTTTGAGTGCATCTGGAACAGACGTGACACACGTTCTTTCTTTCCAGAGCGGCTGTTATATACATACGAGCCGGCCACTACCTTACCCGAATATACACGGATGAAAGTGAGGCGTCCCACATACGGGTCGGTTGCAATCTTGAATGCGAGCGCAGCAGTCTTGTCCTCCTCGTCTGGCTTGCGGTCTTCCTCTTCCTTGGTAGTAGGGTTTGTACCGACCACGTTAGCTGTGTCGAGTGGTGAAGGCAGCAATGCACATACATAGTCGAGCAGCGTCTGCACACCCTTGTTCTTGAACGATGAGCCGCAGAGCATAGGAGTGACTTCCATGTTCACTGTTGCCTTACGTATGGCAGCGATGATTTCCTCTTCGGTGATTGTTGATGGGTCATCGAAGTATTTCTCCATCAGCTTGTCGTCTGCATTGGCAGCAGTTTCCAGGAGTTTGTCTCTCCACTCTTCAGCTTCGGCCTGCAGGTTTGCAGGTATGTCCTCCACTGTATAGTCTGCACCCATGGTCTCGTCGTGCCAGTAGATAGCTTTCATCTTCACGAGGTCAACCACTCCCTTGAAGCTTTCTTCTGCACCTATAGGTATTACCATCGGACATGGTGTTGCGCCCAACACCTCTTTCATCTGGCGCACAACCTCGAAGAAGTCTGCACCCGAACGGTCCATCTTGTTTACATAGCCGATTCTTGGCACATTATATTTGTCAGCCTGGCGCCACACCGTTTCCGATTGTGGTTCCACACCGCCCACTGCACAGTATGCGGCAACTGCACCGTCAAGCACTCGGAGCGAGCGTTCCACCTCAGCAGTGAAATCGACGTGTCCCGGAGTGTCAATCAGGTTTATCTTGTATTTGTTGTCGTTCCAGTTCCAGTATGTGGTCGTGGCAGCCGACGTAATGGTGATTCCGCGCTCTTGCTCTTGCTCCATCCAGTCCATTGTTGCAGCACCGTCGTGCACCTCACCAATCTTGTGAGTCAGTCCGGTGTAGAACAGGATTCGCTCCGATGTGGTAGTCTTACCTGCATCGATGTGAGCCATGATACCGATATTGCGCGTCAAATGCAAATCACGTTTAGCCATAATCTTTATTTATCCTTTAACCTAATTACCTAAAAAAACTTTTAATACTATCCTTCTTGCGTGTGATTGCATCTGATTAGAAACGGAAGTGTGCAAATGCACGGTTGGCCTCTGCCATGCGGTGCATATCCTCTTTACGCTTGAAAGCACCTCCCTGTTCGTTGTATGCGTCCATGATTTCAGCTGAGAGCTTCTCGGCCATGTTCTTGCCCGAGCGCTTACGTGCAAACGAAATCATGTTCTTCATTGAGATGGCCTCCTTGCGGTCAGGACGAATCTCTGTAGGCACCTGGAATGTAGCACCACCGATACGGCGTGATTTCACCTCCACTTGTGGGGTGATGTTGTCGAGTGCCTTCTTCCATATTTCGAGCGAAGGCTTTTCTGCATCCTTCATCTTCTTCTCAACGATCGAAAGTGCGTTGTAGAAGATTGAGTATGCGATACTCTTCTTGCCGTCATACATGAGGTGATTAACGAATTTAGTCACCTTTACGTCACCATAAACGGGATCTGGCAGGATCACACGTTTCTTTGGTTTAGCTTTTCTCATTGTTTTGCTTGTTTGGGTTTTTAGTCTGAGGTTGCAATGTGTGTTACTTCAATGTCCTCACCCGGACATTTACTCAACCATCCTTAGCTTTCCGTCAAACCAAACAGTTAATAATTTGCGATTGTTTCTTTCTTTTTTACTTCTTCGCCTTCGGACGTTTAGCTCCGTATTTAGAGCGACGCTGAGTGCGGCTTTCTACACCGGCGGTATCGAGTGCACCACGAATGATGTGGTAACGTACACCTGGAAGGTCCTTTACACGGCCACCACGTACCAGCACGATTGAGTGCTCTTGCAGGTTGTGACCCTCTCCTGGAATGTAGGAGTTAACTTCTTTCTTGTTTGTCAAGCGAACACGTGCAACTTTACGCATTGCTGAGTTAGGTTTCTTAGGCGTTGTGGTATAAACACGAACACATACACCGCGACGCTGAGGACATGAGTCCAGCGCAGGTGACTTGCTCTTGTCTACCAACACCTTTCTACCTTTTCTTACTAATTGTTGAATAGTAGGCATTTGTTTAATTTTTTTATTATATATTATTATTGTATTTACATTCAATTCGCCTTGTCCGTACTCCCTGCGGAGCACATGCTACCACGGCTCCGGACAGGGCATAGTCCGAGCGTAATAGTCCAAAAAGCGGTGCAAAGTTAGTAAAAATCTTTCAAACAGCGACTTCTGTTTGCATTTTTTTTCACCAACTAAGCACTTTTTTTGCTTTTCGACCCCATTTTTAAGTTTATTTAACTCTAAAATGGCAGTTTTTATCGACAAAAGCATCACGACAACCACACATGTTGCAGTCGTCTGCCACATGCGCGGTTCCCGGGTTTCGCCTGTCTGTTCCAGGGGTTAGGCCTCGCCTGTTCCGAATGGTGCGATGGTGCGGCCTTTTGCCTCGGGCTGATGCAGGTCGATTGTTCCAAATTGGGTTTCGTAGCCGTGCACTCTCTCTTGCAGGGCAAAGAGCAGGCGCTTGGCATGTTCTGGAGTCATGATGATGCGCGAACGCACGTCGGCCTTCGGCATTCCCGGCAACATCGATACGAAGTCGAGCACAAACTCTGATGGAGTGTTGGCCACGATGGCCATGTTTGAGTACACACCTGTTGCCACCTCGGGCTTCAGTTCGATTTGCAGTTGTTTTTGGTTCTGGTTTTCGTTTGCCATATTATTGTGTATTTATTAAGCGGTCTTACACGCGCGCACGTATATATATAAAGGTGTATGCGCACGATATTTTCTTCTTTACTTATCGGTTCCCACGTGCAGTTCCTTCTTGTTTCCGTTCACTTCGATCGAGGCATCCATATCTACCGACACATCGAATAGCGGTGTTTTCTTGCCTTTGCGGAACTGTTCGATTCCGTTTTTCAGGAACTTGACGTAATGTTCCACGTTGTCATCGAATGCATAGCTTTCCGACAGCGGCTGGCCCTCGTGGTCTATCAGCACATAGAATGGTTGTGCGTTGGCTCCGAACTTATGGCTTTGCAGATAGCTCCATTTGTCGCCCACGGTGCGCAGCTTGATTTCCTGGCCGTTGTCGTTCACCACCACAGGTTCTGGCAGCGGTGTCTTGTCGTCGACAAACAGCTGTATGAGCACATAGTCGTCGGTCATGATGCGAGCCACCTGTGGGTCGGTCCACACGGCAGCCTCCATCTTGCGGCAGTTCACACAACCAAATCCGGTGAAGTCTATCAGCACTGGTTTGTTGGTGGTCTTCGCAATCTGCATTCCCATATCATAGTCGTTCGACTTGGCGTGTACCTCTGTTGGTTGCAGGTTGAAGTCCTGGGTGGTCATTGGCGGCGAGAAGGCACTCACTGCTTTCAGCGGTGCGCCCCACAAGCCCGGAATCATGTAGATGGCAAATGCCAACGATATGAGTGCCAGGAAGTAGCGTGTCACGCCTATGTTCCGCTCGTCGGGGTCGTCGTGAGGGAACTTTATCCATCCCAGCAGGTAGAAGCTGAGTGTCAGTGCCAGTCCTATCCACAGTGCGAGGAAGGTCTCTCGGTCGAGAATATGCCAGCTGTATGCCAGGTCGGCTACCGAGAGGAACTTCAGTGCGAATGCCAGTTCGATGAATCCCAGCACCACCTTCACAGTGTTCATCCACCCGCCGCTCTTTGGCATCGACTTGAGCCAGCTTGGGAAGATGGCAAATATGGTGAACGGCAGTGCCAGTGCTATCGCAAAGCCGAGCATTCCGATTGCAGGCGAGAGGATGTCGCCGCTGGTCGATACCTCCACAAGCAGGAACCCGATGATAGGTCCGGTACACGAGAAGCTCACAAGTGTCAGGGTAAATGCCATGAGGAATATGCCGATCAGTCCGCCGGTCTTCTCTGCCTTGCTATCCACGGCAGTGCTCCACGATGCCGGCAGTTGCAGTTCGAATGCTCCGAAGAAGGAGATGGCGAACACCACGAGCATGAGGAAGAAGAAGATGTTGAACACGGCATGGGTCGATAGTGCGTTGAGTGCGTTGGCTCCGAAGATTGCAGTCACAATCAGTCCGAGTGCCAGATATATCACCACAATCGATATGCCATAGATTATTGCATCCTTTATTCCCTTCTTTCTGTCGCCCGAGCGTTTGAGGAAGAAGCTCACGGTCATCGGTATGATTGGCCACACGCATGGTGTGACGAGTGCCACGAGTCCGCCGAGGAGTCCGAGCAGGAATATCTGCCAGAGCGAGCTGTTGGTCGTGGTCTTGTCTTCGAAGGCTTTCAGCTGGTCAACCACGGGTGCCCAGAGGTCGGTGGTCAAAGCGGGAAAACCGCTTTGCACTGACGCTGCAGATACGCTGTCGGCAGCAGCCTCCAGGCTGTCAGTGGCCTCTGTGTTCTCTGTGTTCTCTGCCTTCTCTGTGTTCTCTGTCTTCTCTGTGGCCTCTGTGCCCCCTGTCTTCTCTGTGCTCTCTGTGGCATACTTTCCTTCGCCGTCGAACGCAAATTCCACCTTGGTTGGCGGCGTGCAGCTCTGGTCGTTGCAGGCTCCATATTCCAGATAGCCCTCCACATGGTATGGGCCTCCGTCGAGTTTCAGTTTCTGCACGAATGTGGCCGACTTCTCAAAGTAGTACACGTCGGCTTCAAACATTTCTTCATACACCTTCTTGGCCGTACCTTTCGGAGCGAGCGGTCCGTCGAGCGAGGCTCCGCTTATTCCTTCCACAGTTATGGTTGTAGGTGTCGGACCATACTCCACCACGTTGGTCGAATACATGTGCCATCCGTCCTGAATCGTAGCGGCAAACACGATCTCGGCTTCCTGAGCCGATACATCCTTCAGCGAGGCGGTCACCTTTACAGGTGATGCAAGCTGGGCCATGACCACCTGGGCCACTACCAGCATCAGGGCTGTCAGTACTGTTGTCTTTGTCTTCATTTTGTTTTTTGCCTATTTGGCTGCAAAGTTACGAATAATTCTGTTAACAGCCGCAATGTTGCGCCATTTATTCCACACCAACTTGATGCTTTATTGCAAAACATGGTGTTATTGTTGCATAAGACAGACAACATCCGCCCACCACGACTTTCTTGTGTGGTGTGCGGACATATCATGAGGGTCGAACCTTTGTGCGGTTCGCGGCTTGTTCTACGGTCATGCTATCATGGCCATGCACGAGCTGGTGGCCAGTGCCGACCCAATTCCGGTGAGTACCGCGATGATGAGCTTTATCCAG
>CAMHPM010000096.1 GCA_946187025.1 uncultured Prevotellaceae bacterium | reverse complement strand
AATAAATATAATATAGGTTTGAAAACTAATGGGCGAAAGAGTATAAATGTAGGATATGAAATAAAAATAGTTGTGTTAAAAAAGATATTTTCATTATATAAGTGAAAAAAAACTCAGATAATTGATTGCCAGTAATAAAATAATTCGTAACTTTGCAGCCGCTTTCCTCGGAAACGAATAGGATAGCATGTAAGAATTAACAGTATTAACAAACAAAAACGAATCAAACCTCTATGTACTTAGATTCAGCTAAGAAGCAAGAAATCTTTGGTAAGTACGGAAAGTCCAACTCTGATACTGGTTCATGCGAGAGCCAGATAGCATTGTTCTCCTACCGTATTGACCGTTTGACCGAGCATGTCAAGGCCAATCACAAAGATTATAGTACAAACAGAGCACTTGTGAAACTTGTAGGTCGGCGTCGCAATTTGCTGAACTATCTCAAGCGCAAGGACATTGAGCGCTATCGCGCCATCGTTAAGGCTCTGGGTCTGCGTAAGTAATTTTACGTGTAAGACTAAAAAAAGAAACGCATGTTGTCAGTACGATAACATGCGTTTTCTTCTTATATATATAGTAAGTAAAACTTACGTTAATGAATATTTACTACTATTTTACCAGCTTTATGATTTCGCTCACAAAAGGCTTTGGTTGGTAGTTGCGGTCGATGGCCAGCGGATAGTCGGTACGTCCGGCCATAGGCCATCCGTTCTTCCAGCTGTCGCCATCGGTGAGTCCCCAGAAGGTGACACGGTCGATTACGTCGGCGTGCTTCAGGTAGATTTTGAAGAGCTTTACGAAGAAGTCGGTTTGCTCCTGTGCCTTCTCGGCTGGCAGTCCGTCGGTGTATGGGTTCATCTGCTTCTGATATTCGAAGTTGGTCTCTACGGCAGCTCCGTAGTTGCCGCTTGGCCATGGCAGGACGCTGAGGTCGAGTTCGGTGACCATCACCTTCACACCCTCGGCAGCAAATGCTTCGATGCTCTTCTCGTATTCGTTGAGGTTGGTAGAGAACGACACATGCGACTGCATACCCACTCCGTCGATGCGGCATCCGTGGGACTTGAGGTCACGAATGAGGTTGACCACTGTCTGACGTTTTGCAGGGTTGTCCATGCTGTAGTCGTTGTAGTAGAGTTCGGCATCGGGGTCGGCTTCATGTGCAAACTGGAATGCCAGGCGGATGTATTCAGGTCCGATGGTGTTGTAGAACTGAGTCTGACGCATCTGTCCGTTGTCGAGAATGGCTTCGTTCACCACGTCCCATCCTTTTATCTTGCCCTTGTAGCGTCCAACCACGGTTTGTATATGTTCCTTCATGCGGCGTATGAGTTCGTCGCGAGTCACGGGTTGTGCCATGTCGTCCTTGAAGAACCAGTAAGGCACCTGTGAATGCCACACGAGGCAGTGACCGGTGATGACCTGATGATTTTTCTTAGCCAGCTTCACCAGTGCGTCGGCATCGCTGAAGTCCCAGAGGTTTTGCTTGGGATGAATTTCTTCGGGCTTCATGCAGTTTTCGGGCACGAGGGCACTGAATTGCTCTTTTATCACGTTTTGCACGCGTGGGTCTTTGCTCTTCACGTGGCGCACATTGATGGCAGCACCGATGAGGAACTTATCTTTGAATGCCTCGCGCATGGTGCTTTGTGCAGCCATGCTCTGAGTCATGGCTGCCATAGCGAGTATCAGTATTATTTTAAAAAACATTTTATTATTTACGATTTGACGATTTACTATTTGTTCATTTCCATCCGGATGGTATTCCCCTCCTTGGGAGGGATTAGGGGAGGTTTATTTCCATCCGGATGGCACTCCCTCCCCATAAAGGGGGAGGGCTGGGGAGAGGGTCTGTATGTTTTTTACTTACTCGACCTTGCTTCGATTTCACGGTTGATTTCGTCGAGTCGCTCATCGGTAAGTGGATACTTATAAACAAGGTATCCTACTACTACGAGCAATACGGCTGGGATGATGGTGGTGAAGAGCAACAGGGCATTCTGTGCTATCTCGGAATAGTTGGCCAACTTCACGTAATAGGCATTGACAGGTGCGCTGATAAACGATGCGAGGAATACTACGACGAAGATGCCTAGCACCAGTTGCAGACACTTGTTGACCTTGAATTCCTGCCACATCTCGCCAAACGATACTGGCTTCTCGGGCGTGGTGGTGATGTTCTCTTTGCTACCCATGAAACAGAACATAAGGAGTACAAAACCGATGAGTGCGAATACACATGTCACGGTGAACCATGCAGTCGGATCGGTAGGCAGTGCCGATTCTTCGTTTACAAAATTGAAACCAATCATACCCATCACCAGTGGTGTAATCCAACCAGCGATAGAGAATCCGGCCTTGAAAGCAACTCCGGCCAGCGCATTCACTGTAGCTGCAGGACGGTTGCCGGTGCGGTATTCGGCCTCAGTGATGACTTCTGGTACCAATGCCCACATGAGTGAACCAACAAGCAGACCTACTCCGGTCATCACCTTTGCTATCTGAACTATTGTGTTACAACTCTGCACGTCGAAGAACTTACCTATGACAAACAATATAGCAAATCCCACGAGGCCTATAGAGAGTAGTGTGTAGTACAATCCCTTCTTGCCCAGCCACTTCTTCAGTATTGGCAGTGAAGGCAGGATGATGAATGCCGGGATGGTACCGATAGCCATAAATGTGGCTTGATTCCAGTCGATAGCAGTGTGTACACACATGGCGAGTCCGATTGGGAAACCAGCCTGAACTACAATCTGACCGATGTTGGCACATACCATACGGGTGGAGGTGAGGATAAGTACTTCGTCGTTGTCGCGAGTCATACTGGCCATGATCGATCCGTAAGGGATGTTCACCACCGAGTATATCATGCTCAGTACCGTGTAGCTTGCTGCAGCATATACCATCTTCATCGGCATCGACCATGTAGCAGCCTGTGGAAGCATGAGCAAGCAGGCAGCAACGGTGAGCGGAATGCCACCATAGAGCAGGTAGGCACGATATTTACCCAACTTCGGATTGCGGTTGTCGATATATCGACCCACTACCGGACTCCAGAAGCAATCGACGAGACGAACCGTAAGGATGAGTCCGCTGACAAAGGCCAGGTTGATTTTCAGTACCGTCGTGAGGTAAATCATCAAATAAGTTGCCACTGTTTGGAAGATGAGGTTCTGAGCCAAGTCGCCCGAACCGAAGCCGATGCGTTGCATCCAGTTCAGCTTGTAGAATCCCTTCAAGCTGTTTGCATTTGTCTGATTTGTTTCCATGTTTTAATAATTGTTGATTATAAATTTGTATTAGTTTCCGCTTGCAAAGTAACGATTTTATTTTTATAAAACATTAATCAGGTGAATAATCTTTTTGCAAATTTGAAACATTTAGGTTTTATAGTGCTAAATTGAAATGTAGAACATAAATATAATTCATGTTTTGGATATTTCCGTTATGTGCAAACATATTGTTATGAAAATGATATACAGAGACCTTATTTTCCACTCTCTACCTTCCTGTTTCCGCCCAAATAGTACGTTTTTTCTGCTTCTACACCTTGTCTTTCGCTTTATTTAGTTAACTTTGCATTCCAAAACTCTGATAAAAGATGAAGATAGCATTGATAGGATATGGCAAGATGGGCCACATGATAGAGCATGTGGCCCTGAGTCGCGGACATGAAATAGTGTGCATCATCGATATCGACAACCAAGGCGATTTCGATTCCGATGCATTCCGCTCGGCCGACGTGGCAATTGAGTTCACCGCCCCGCATGTGGCATACGGCAATTATCTGCGTGCCTGGGAGCAGGGGGTTAAGGTGGTATCGGGCAGTACCGGATGGCTGAAAGAGCATGGCGACGAGGTGCGCCGTGCATGTAGCCAGGAAGGCAAGACCCTGTTTTGGGCTTCCAACTTCAGCCTCGGGGTGGCCATATTCTCGGCCGTGAACAAATATCTGGCACGCATCATGCAAGACTTTCCGCAGTACGGAGTCAGTATGACCGAGACACACCACATACACAAACTCGATGCACCAAGCGGCACTGCCATCACCCTGGCCGAACAGATAAAGAGCGAGGCACCAAGGTTTGCCGATGTAAAGATCAATTCGATTCGTGAAGGCGAAGTGCCAGGCATTCATTCGATAGAATACGACAGCGAGGCCGACAAGATAACCATCACCCACGATGCCCACAACCGCTCCGGCTTTGCCCTCGGCGCAGTGATGGCTGCCGAGTTTACAGCCAGCCATCAGGGGCTGCTCACGATGGACGACATGATGAAGTTTGGTGAAAACTGATTAGGAATAAAAAAACGACTGCGCACTCACAGCCCTGAGACTGCGCACTCACAGCCCCGAGACTGCGCACTCGTCAGGACAAGACGAAAAACAATATAAAAAAACACAAATAACGGTTATGACAAAATTCAAAGGGACGAAACAGATAAAGGCTGAACGCGAGAATGCTGCAGCCGACGCAAAAAAGAACAAACGCAAGAACTGGGTGAAATTCATCATCGCCACCATCCTCTACCTTGCATTCCTCTACTGGGTAGGCAGTTGGTGGGGACTCATCGTACTGCCGTTCATCTTCGACGCCTACATCACCAAGAAGATAAAGTGGACATGGTGGAAGGAACTCGAGAGCCCCGTGGCACGCACCATCATGAGTTGGGTCGATGCCCTGGTGTTCGCCCTCGTGGCCGTCTATTTCGTCAATCAGTTCTTCTTCCAGAACTATCAGATACCAAGCTCGTCGCTCGAGAAGTCGCTGCTCACCGGCGACTACCTGCTTGTGAGCAAACTGAGCTACGGCCCGCGCATACCGCAGACACCACTCACCATGCCACTCACACAGCACACACTGCCGTTTGGAGGCATGAAGTCGTACATAGAATGGCCACACTGGGACTACCGACGGGTGAAAGGCCTGGGACATGTGGAATGGGGCGACATCGTGGTGTTCAACTATCCTGCAGGCGACACGGTGGCAGTAAACTATCCGGGCGACTTCTACGAACGCTGCTACATTATGGGCCGCGAGACATATATCGATCAAGGAGTGCGGCTACCTGCTGCCAACGAACTTACAACAGCCGGTCAGATGGAACTGTTCAACCAACTCTATGCAGTGGGAAAAAAGATAATAGCCAGCCAGACAAACATATACGGAGAAATAACAAGCCGACCAGTTGACCGACGCGAAAACTATGTGAAACGATGTGTAGGCCTGCCAGGACAGACATTGCAAATCATCGACAAGATAATACACATCGACGGAGAGGCCAAGCCGACACCGACACTCGCACAATTCAACTACTACATATACTCAAAGGGTCCGTGTCCCGATAAGCTGCGTGCCGACATCGACCTGAGCGACGAAGACTACCGCCAGTGGAACGACCGTCCCGACCATCCGTTTGAAGAACATCGGCTCGGAGTGCCACTCACCAAGGCAGCACGCGAGATACTGGAAAGCCACACCGAGATAATCGACAGCATAGTAGAGATACTCGACCGCAACTCAGGACACGTATATCCGCTCGACCACGAATACGGATGGACACGCGACAACTACGGACCCGTATGGATACCGAAAAAAGGCGAGACCATAAAGCTCGATATGGACAACATAGCCATCTACGAACGTCCGATACGAGTATATGAAGGCCACGACCTCAAGGTGACTGACGATGCAATATACATCGACGGCAAACCGGCCGACACCTACACATTCGCCATGGACTACTACTGGATGATGGGCGACAACCGCCACAACTCAGCCGACAGCCGATACTGGGGCTTCGTGCCCGAAGACCATATCGTAGGCAAGCCGCTGTTCATCTGGTGGTCGGTATGCCCCGATGCCAACCCAGAAGCCGACCATATACGCTGGAAACGACTATTCAGATGGGTGGATAACATCAAATAAACAGGCTTTTTCACAACCGTGGCACATTTTATTATGTATAAATTGCTATTTATTCACGATTTATTCTTATCTTTGCAGGGCGAATACACTAAACGTGATAATGGCAGCAAGCCCATTCAGGCAAGCCACGAAACAATACTGAAAACAAAACCAAAACAATATTAACAAATAAAAAGATCTATTTATGTGGTTATTTAATTCATCAATTGGAAGAAAGCTGGTAATGTCCATCTCCGGTCTTGCACTGGTTCTCTTCATCACCTTTCATGGATGCATGAACGTGGTTGCACTCATCAGCAAAGACGCCTACAACACCATCTGCGCCCTGCTCGGCTCCAACTGGTATGCCATAGCAGCCACGATGGGACTGGCCCTGCTCGTGCTGGTGCACATCGTCTATGCCTTCATCCTCAACTTCCAGAACCGCAAGGCTCGTGGCAACAACAAGTATGCGGTCACTGCTAAACCCG
>CAMHPM010000095.1 GCA_946187025.1 uncultured Prevotellaceae bacterium | reverse complement strand
AAGGCTATTATGAAACAATATATCAAACCACAGACAGAAATCACAATTGTGAAGGCTCGCACTGCTATGTTGGAGACATCTATAGACATTCAGCGCGTAAACTCAGGTAGCTACTCATCAGATACCAAGGAGCGTGACGTTTGGAACGACGGATTCTGGGACTAATCATGTCCTACAAAGATAATGGCCGGTTTAAAGATTATTATTTCTAAAGTTTTCATTTGAATTTAATTGTTTGTTTTACGGCCAGAGAGCCCCTGCCTGAATGGAAATTCAAGGCAGGGGCTTGCTTTTATGCGCTTCGCGCACATTGAAAAAAAAATGAACGCAAAGAAAGAAAAGGGGAATCATTGTGAGAGTGTCATAACACTGCAAAGTGTCGCAGAGCCCTGCGGGTGGGAAATCTGATTAATCTGTTAAATCGATCCCACAGTGAACTTGTTTTTTTCAACATACCGCTTTGCGGTGATTAAACAGATTTATCAGATGCGTTCGTGAAGATTGAAAATTAGGCCCTGCGGATGGAAAATCTGATTAATCTGTTAAATCGTTCCCACAAGGAACTTGTTTTTTTCAACATACCGCTTTGCGGTGATTAAACAGATTTATCAGATGCGTTCGTGAAGATTGAAAATTAGGCCCTGCGGATGAGAAATCTGATAAATCTGTTAAATCGTTCCCACAAGGAACTTGTTTTTTCAACATATCGCTTTGCGGTGATTTATCAGATTAATCAGATGTACTGCGTGCAAATTGAAAATTAGGCCCTGCGGATGTGAAATCTGATTAATCTGTTAAATCGTTCCCACAGGGAACTTGTTTTTTCAACATACCGCTTTGCGGTGATTAAACAGATTTATCAGATGTACTGCGTGCAAATTGAAAATTAGGCCGTTCGGCAGTTAAGAGCTAACAGGCGAAGTCTGCCTAATCCCTAACAGGATTCGCCTGCCTGATTTACTTACACAGCGATTTGAACGGGCAGAAGGTGCAGTGGGTGTCGTCGGTGTTGGCTTCGAACGGGTTGGAAGGGTCGAGCATTTCGGCCAGCAAGGTGCTGAGGCGTGCTGCAAACTCGTCGTGACACTGCAGGCGGTAGTCGGTTATCGGTTCGCCGCCTATCTTCACTGCTGCCTGTCGTGGGTCTTGTGCCTGTTTGATGTAGAGCAGTGCCGGCGAGAGCGGTGTGGTGGGGTCGGCGAGGTGTGCGAGCATGACTTCGCAGTAGTAGAATGTCTGGAATATGTGTGAGCTGCGCGACGGCAGTGTGCGGTCGAAGAGGTCGGCTATGCTGCCGGCAGTCTTTGCACGCACCGATGTCTTGTAATCGACGATGCGATGCAGCTGGTTGCCGTCGATGGTGCAGATGTCTTCGCGGTCGATGATGCCGCCGATGTTGACGCTTGCCCGGCGACCGTGGATGTCGGTGTAGGCAAACTGGTGGTAGAGCTTTTGCTCGGTGGCCAGGATGGTGAGCGGTGTGAGCTGCATGTCGGCCATGAGCTGTTTATATACGTAGCGGCATATCACTTCGTGGTTGAGCAGCTGCGTGCCGCTGAGGTCGAGGGTGTAGCGGTCGGCTGCTATGTCCTCTTCTGTTTTGTTGAACAGCTCTTTGGCAAAAGCCTGGTCAACGAGCCGGCGTATGGTGTAGGCGGTGTCGTGGTCGCGGCCGAATCCGCCTGTGGATATGTGGAAGTCGTGTGGGTTGAGAGGGCGGCCGAGGCGTGTGGCGTAGAACCGCTCCATGGCGTTGTGGAAGATGCTGCCGAAGGTGTTGTCGGCCACGTCTTCGCTCACTTCGTCGTCTTCGCTGAAGTGGCAGATGTGTTGCAGGTAGAACCTGAGTTTGCAGTCGAGGTAGGTGTTGATGGCCGATGGCGAGAGTGACGTGATGGGCTCGGTGTGTGCGGTGGTGTGAGCCACGAGTGTGGCGGCCGTCCGTTTGCCTTCGTCTTGCCGTGCCGTAGCTATGATTTCGCTGCCGGCCACAGCTCCACCTTCGTATTTCAGCTGCATCATGAAACGGCTCATCTCACCACGGTGGAGTCCGTCGGTCGAGTTGTTATATACGAGTGTGATGTTGGTGGCGCGGGAGATGAGTCGGTAGAAGTAGTAGGCATAGAGGGCGATGCGCCGGCGGGTGGTGGTCATGCCGTTTGCTTCGCGCAGGAAGTTGAGGATGAACGATGTTGAATGCGACTGGCGTGGCAACATGCCTTCGTTGGTCGAGAGCATGATGATGTTGTCGAAGTCGAGGTTTCGTGTCTCGAGTATTCCCATCAGCTGCACACCCACTGCCGGTTCGCCGTGGAAGGCGACGGAGCGTGCCGACAGGGCCTGCCGCATGAGTCGGAGCAGGGTGTCGGGCGAGGCAAACTGGAGTCCGTCGTCGCGCATGAGGCGGCAGAATCGGTTTATGGTGGTGTAGGCGGTGTAGATACTTTCAGTGTAGAGCACATCGTCGGTGTGCATGGCTATTGTCTGGAGCAAGGTGCCGAGGTGTTCGAGGTCGGCAACCATGTCGGCATGTGGCGGCTGGAAGATGCGTGAGATGAATGTGCCGGTATCGAAGAGCGATGCGTCGGGGTAGGTGAGGTTCTGCTGCTTGCAGCGGATGATGATGCGTGTGGCATCGTCTTTGGCCATGAGCAGTGTGTATGGATGTCGGAGCACGCGCTCGGCATAGGTGTATCGCCATTTGGCACCCGAGTGTTGTGTGGCACCTCGCCATCCGCGGTAGATGAGTTCGAGCACTGCCATGATGAATCCCACGACCGGTGTCTGTCCCAGCGGGTAGCCCATGGTGATGTTGAGCTGTGTGGCGTGATGTCCGTCGTAGGTAGGCGGAATGGTGTTGAGTACCGATGGCAGCAGACTCTCGTCGCACAACACCACGGCGGTCTTGTTGAGCGGTTGGGTGGTGTCGAGGGTGTCGGCCAGCCATGCGCCTGCATAGCTGCATTGTGCGGAGTCGGTCGATGAAGCCACGAATCGTATGTTTTTCTTACCGTCCTTCAGGTTACGGAACAGTTCGGGATGGTTGGCGAGGCTGTTGCCAAACAGCTTTATGTTGTCGCTTATGAACATGCCGGCCTCCATGTCGGGATTGGAGGTGAAAGCCTCGTCGTAGTCCCAGTAGAACAATGCCTGATGTGTGCGTCGGAGGTGGAGGAATAGTTGTCGCTCGGTTTCATTGAGCACGTTGAATCCCACCACGGCGTATGTTCCGCCATCCAGGTGTGAAGCCGTGAGGTCGAGATGTTCGATCACGTCGCGTTTCATCATGCCCGGATAGGCGTAGCCCTGTTCTGTAAGCATCTGCCTGAACCGCCGGTAGATGCGTGGCATGGCTTTCCACATGCGCAGATATCGCTCCTGCAGTTGTGTTACGCTTTTTATGTTGAAGCTCTCGAACAGTTTGCGTATGGCTTCTTCCTGCTCGTGGTCGATGTAGTCGAAGCGTGTGAGCTGTTCGAGGTCGGATATGTTGATGAACAGTTTCTGTGCATCGACCATGGCAGAGTCGATGTCGTCGAAGTCGCTCAGCAACACTTCGCCCCACGAATAGAAGTGGTCGAAGCTCTCGTCCTCGCCTGTTTCGGCCAGATAGGCTTTGTAGAGATAGAAGATGAGCAGTGCGGGGTCGGCCACGGTGAGCCGGCTCATCGACAGGAACATCTCGCTGATGGTGGTGTAGCGCGGTGCCCATATAGGCGGCTGGGCGTGCTGGGCCAGATACTGGTTGAAGAAGAGGCTGGCACGCTTGTTGGGAAAGACGATGGTGAGGTCTTTCATCTGTCCGTACTGTCCGCTGTCGATGCGTCGGATTATGTCGGTTGCTACTATGTTGAGGAATTCCATGCTAAGTCACGTCTTTAATTTCACCCGAGCGCATATACCATATATATCCCTTCACGTTCTTCATGCCCATCTGCCTGAGCAGGTTCATGTAGGCTGCCACCTGCTTGCAGTGGTCGTTGGCCGGGCGTCCGGTCTTGTAGTCGATAACGATGGTTTCGTGGTCGTTGTATATCACGCGGTCGGGTCGCTGGGTGGTTATGTTGCCGTCTTTGTCGCGCACGATGATGCTGCTCTCGTTCATCACTGTCCAGCCAGGGTCGAACCATCGGCTCACTTCGGGGTTCTTCATCGCCTTGCTTATCTCGGCTTCGATTTCTGCACGGAATGCGGTGTCGGCCACCACGCCCTGTTGCTCGAGCTGGCGCATGGCCAGTGGTATGTCGGACGCTGTGTGTATGGTTTCAAACACTTTGTGTACGACGAGTCCGCGCTTGATGTATGTCTGCCGTTCCGACTCGGGCGAATCGGGGTCGAAGGTGAAGTCTTTCGATGCGTTCGACTGGCGGAATTGTGCGTTGATGCCACCTGTGTGGAAGTCAACCACGATGCCTGTGCTTGCCGTCGGCGTGGTGTCGGTGTGTGGATGTGGTCGGCCGACGGTGTAGTCGATGGCTTCGTTGCCGGCCGGCTCTACCGACGGCGGGTTCATCTGCCTGATGGCTCCGGCCAGGATGTCGTAGGTGGAGTATTCGTCGGTCTTTGGCTTGCGTGTCAGGACGATGAGGTTGTTGGCTGCACGGGTGAATGCCACATACATCAGGTTGAGGTTATCTACATAGTTTCTCAGCTGTTCGTCTTCGTAGTCGGCACTGAAGTCGGTGTCGCTCAGTGTCTTGGCGAATGCCACCGGTATGACCGGCAGTTCGCCGTCGGGCGTGTTGTTACGGCACCACAGCACTTCTGCCGGCTTGCCGCCCATCTTCCAGTTGCAGTAGGGCACGATGACGGTGTGGAATTCCAACCCTTTGGAGCGGTGGATGGTGAGCATCTGCACACCTTCGGCCCCTTCGGCGGGTATGGTTTTCTTCGACAGCGTGTCGTCCCAGTATTGCAGGAAGGAGTCGATGTCGGCCGTCTTGTCGTTGACGAATGCCGACAGCTCGTCGAAGAATGTGAACATGTAAGCCGCCTGTCCGTCGATGGTGTCGAGGTGGAACATGTCGTATATGCGTTCGCAGAGTTTGTGTAGCGGAGTCATCTGCAACTCGCCGATGCTCCCGACAAACTCTTCGGGCAGCATCGATGCCAGCTGGCCGGCGGTTGTCTCGAAGTAGGATGAGAGGTCGGCCGAGTGGTTGCCGACGATGACTGACTGGTATTTCCATGCCAGTGTGCCGAGATGGAATGTGGCGAGCTTGCTGTCGCTCCCGGCCAATGCCTGCAATGCCATGATGATGAGGTTGACGGCTTCCGACTGGTCGAGCTGGAATGCCTCGCTGCTGACGATTTGTATGTCGGGTATGTGTTGCTGCAGGTATTGGGTTATGGTGCGCAACTCGGCGTTGTGACGTGTCAGTATGGCTATGTCGTTGTAGCTTATGTTGCAGTCGCGGGTGAGGTGGATGATGGTCTGCTCTATGTAGCTGAGCATTTCGTCGGCCGGCTCTTCCTCTGTGCCGGTGGCTTGTCCTTCTTCTTCGTCGGTGATTTCTGTGATGTTGACATAGCCGTATCCCTGTTTGTCTGGCTCTACCTTCTGTTCCAGTTCGGCGTATGCCGCCTGTATGTCGGTGGTGCTTCCGAGCGGTTTGTTGAATTCGGTCTCGAAATGTGTCTGTAGGTCGTGGCTTGCCTGGCGGAAGAATCGGTTGTTGAATTCCACTACGTTTCCTGCGCTTCGGTGGTTGGTGTCGAGTGCGCGTCGCATGTCGGCTTCATCGACCAAGTGACTGAATTGCGATGTGCGGTCGATGTTGTTGAGTATGCTCCAGTCGCTGTTGCGCCATCGGTAGATGCTTTGCTTCACGTCGCCCACGATGATGCAGCGGCATCCGTTGGCCAGGCATTCGCTGATGAGTGGCTGGAAGTTCATCCACTGTAGTTCGCTCGTGTCCTGAAACTCGTCGATCATGATGTAGCGGAACTGTGCTGCTGCTTTCTCCATGACGAACGGCACGTCGGTGTCGCTCATGATTTCGTGGAGCCGGTGTGCGGTGTCGGCCAGTATGAACCGGTTGTGCTCTTCGTTTTGCTGGCGCAGTGTGTCGTCCACCTTGCTCAGCAGTTGCATCTGATTGGTGTGTTTCAGCTTGGCACCCACGGTGGCCAGTGTGCGTCGCAGCTGTTGGTCTTCGGCTATGAGCTGGCGGAAGAATGTGGCATGTCGGTTGTCGAGCTCCGGGTCTTTCAGCCATGGTGCGTTGGGGTCGTCGCGCAGTGCCTTGGGCAGGTCTTTCGGTGGTTTGCCCTCTGCCACTTTTGGAAAATAGGCATATACGCCCTTGATGCCGCGCACGAACATGTCGGGGGTGAGTCCGAAGGTATCGGTGTGGTTTATGAATGTCTGCCCCAGTGCTGTGCGGGCTTCTTCGGCGTTGCGCCGTGTGTGGATGAGTGCCTGCCGGTAGTTGGGGTAGAAG
>CAMHPM010000094.1 GCA_946187025.1 uncultured Prevotellaceae bacterium | reverse complement strand
CGTGTTCCATGCGTGAGAGGCATGTGTCCTAGCCGCTAGACGAAAGCGCCATCATATCAACAAACCCCGTCAGGGGAATCTCAGTGTCCGCCAGTCTGGCGGAAGGAGGGGGATTCGAACCCCCGGTACGGTTACCCGTACGGCAGTTTAGCAAACTGCTGGTTTCAGCCACTCACCCATCCTTCCTCAAGACAAGGCATCTGTCTGAATTTTGCTATCCGAAACACGCTTTGACAAGCTACTTTTCAGAAAGCGAGTGCAAATTTATGCTTTTTTTCGCAATGAGCCAAACATTTTAAGAAAAAAGTTATATCTTTGCATAAAAATAATCGAATATATGGTGCAATATAACGATTTCGGACTACCCCAATGCGCCAAAATGGTGGAAGTAGATACAGTGTGCGACGAGCGCGGACAACTGTGCATAGCCGAGAACGCGAAGCTGCCATTCAAGGTGGAACGTGTGTTCTGGATTTCAGGCGTGCCCGACGGACAAACACGCGGCGGACATGCACACAGCATCTGCGCAGAACTGATATTTCCACTTGCAGGGGGGTTCGACATATTTGTGAGCGACAGCGACGGCGAGCGGACCTACAAGATGTGCCAGCCTGACACGGGTATATACATAGGTCCGAATGTGTGGTGCGAACTCACAAACTTCAAGCCAGGCACCGTGTGCATGGTACTGGCATCACATCCATATATGGCCGAAGGATATATCAACGACTATAAAGACTTTTTACAAAAATGATAAGGTGTGTGGAATATAGTGGCAGCTATGCCTTGCAGTGGGATGCGCTGGTGAGAAACTCGCGCAACGGCACTTTCCTGTTCCTACGCAACTACATGGATTATCACCGCGACCGATTCACCGACGCCTCGCTCGTATTTGTCGATGCCAAGGGGCATTTCGTGGCACTCATGCCCGCCAACTACGAGCAGTCGAGCCGTGCCGTATATTCACACAAAGGGCTGACCTACGGCGGGCTGATACTGTCGAAGAATATATGCACCGAGCAAATCGGTGAAGCCATGCAGGCCGCAATAGAGCACTATCGGGAAATGGGAGCCGAGCGCATGTTCTACCGACCTACACCTTATATATATAATATATATCCGTCAGACGAGCCCCTATTCTTCCTCTTCCGCCATAATGCCAAGCTGGTGGCACGCAACCTCTCGCAAACAATTTATCTGCCGGAAGCCATAAAAGCCAACACACTGAGACGACGGATGCTGAAGAAGTCGGTACAAGCAGGAAACCACGTGTGCGAGGAGCACGACGTCACGGCATTCTGGCATATACTCGACCACACACTGCAGGTGCGCCACAAAGTAAAACCCGTTCACAGCATCGACGAACTGCACCTGCTCATGAGCCGTTTCCCCGAACAGATACGCCTGTTTGTGACCAAAGACCCATCGGGCACGACACTGGCCGGAACCGTCGTCTATGATTGCGGGCAGGTGGTACACACCCAGTACCTCGCTGCATCCGACGAAGGACGCACATGTGGAGCTCTCGACCAAGTGATAGAACACCTCATGACCAACATTTACCACGACCGACGGTATTTCGACTTCGGCGTATCTACCGAACATGCAGGCCTCTACCTCAACACAGGACTCACCTTCCAGAAAGAATCATTCGGAGCACGCGGAGTATGTTACGACACATGGGAGTTAAACCTTTTGAAAGAAATGAAGTCATAAAGCATGAAAGAACATAACACTAAAAACAAAGTATCAATATGAGACGAATGAAACAACTATTGATTTTATCCATTGCCATGACAATCTCGCTTGGCATGAGTGCCCAACGTGGCGGTGGTGGATTTGGCGGCGGATTCGGCGGCGGCGGATTCGGCGGTGGATTCGGAGGATTCGGTGGATTTGGTGGTAACAACAGCTTGCGAGCCACACAAAACAAGGCCGAGTCATTCCAAGACCAGGCAAAACAGCTTGCAAAGAAATTCAAAGTAAAGAAAGACAAGAGAGACATGTTTACCGTGCTCTACCTTAACTGGCAAACCGATCGCTTCAACGTAGTCAACCCTACAGGAGGCGACCAGGAAAGCGAAGAGTCGTCTGTCGATTTCGAAAGCCTCAGCGACACAGAAGCCGACGAACTGGTTGAACAGAGCATCGGACGACAGCTGAAACAAATAGAAGTAGATAAAAAATACTTCCAGGATTTCAAGACGATCGTTACCACACAACAAGCTGCACAGATATTCCTGCAAGAACGCTCGACCGCAGCAAGCATGTTCAACATGATGCGTAACTTCGACTTCAGCAGCTTCGGAGGCGACTTCGGAGGCGGCGGATTCGGCGGTGGCGGCGGATTCGGCGGAGGTGGATTCGGCGGCGGATTCGGCGGATTCTAACCTAACCAAACAACTGAAGTATTAACCGCAGAATATTTTTACAGGAGGATAAAACTATGAAGAAGATAATATTTATTATATGTCTGGCAATGGTAGGCCTGAGCGCCCAAGCTCAACGCAACCAGAACCGTCAACGCAACAACGCTGCAACCCCATCACGTGAGGTAAAAAGCACAGAGGAAGTATATACCCAGCGCGCTGAGCAATACGTAGAGCAATGGGACCTCGCGCCCGAGACCGGAGCCAAGTTTATAGAGCTATACTTAGAATGGCAGAACAACCGCATGAACATTCTCGACAAATACGGCATGGATCAGAAGGCCGGTGCCGACGTAAACTTCAAGAAACTGACAGAAGAAGAAGCCGAGAAGATGCTGGCCGAAGACTTTGAGCGCCTTGAGCAGCAAGCAGAAATCGACAAGCAATACTATGCCAAGTTCAAGGAAATCATAACTCCGGCACACGCTGCACAAGCAATCGTTCAACAACGCAACCGTGCTGCAGGCATGATGAGCATGTTCCGCAACATGGGCGGCGGAGGCGGAATGCGTGGCATGATGATGTTCTAAGTATATTGAGGATTTATTATAAACACAAATATGCTATAGAAACATAATAGAAACATAACAGAAACATAATAGAAATAAGCACAAAAGACATAGGGGGCCGAATGATGTCAACATTCGGCCCCCTATGTCTTTATTATACCACATTAAGACATTATGGTACTAAATGCTATCGATTTCATTCAACTACCGGCAACCACAAACGCGACTGGTATTCACCCGAATGGTAGATGCGTATGCTGGCAGGTTGGAAATCGGAGTCGTCGCACTCATATATATTACAGAACTTCTGCGGATTGCGGTCGAAGAGTGGGAACATTGAGCTTTGCACCTGCACCATGATGCGATGATTTGGCAAGAACGTATGTGACATGTCGTTGAGTGTGAAGCGCAGAGATGTCGGTTGGTCAGGGACAAAAGGTTCCGGATTGCTGAGCGAGTTGCGGTATTTTCCACGCATTATCTCCCATCGAATAAGGTTCTGACGTCCGTCCTCATCTACATCTATCACCTTAACTATGAAATCTGCATCGGTGGTTGACGTGCTGACAGTGAAATCGACTTCGGGTGTGCCAAGTACTGCGACAGCACGTGTGAGCGGATCGGTTTGGAACACAGCCACATCCGTACGCCACGAGGCAAAGCGCTGGTCGGCATTCATGTATGATTCATCGCGGCCGCCATGCGGACCGATACCAATGTATGGCACTGGACGTGAGGGGTCGCTCACATACGATGTGTATGGTTCGGGCTGCACCGGTGTCTTCGGACAATAGGTGATGTCTGAACACAAGGCACCGCCATCGGAAAGGTGGAAAGCCGTACGTGTGCGTGTCATGTTGCGACCGTTGGCGGTGAATGTAGTTGCCGAGGTGTCCCATCCGTCGGGCAGGTTGTACCATGTATGTGTACCTGTATCAAACATTCGTGCCCCATACTCTGGTTTTTCACCTTTTCCTTCAAGATAATAAGCAAAGAAGGGATACTCCATCTGCATCATATATACACTTTCGAGAGCTTCGTTGCCATAATCCACAAGGCCCAGACGCGATGCACCTGAATATCGCCATGCACCATGACTCCAAGGACCTTCTACCAGATATAGCGGTGTAGCAGGCGACTTCATACGTATTTTCTTGTATGTGTCGAATGCCCCGTAGCAGTCCTCAGCATCGAAAAGTCCGCCAACCACCATCACTGCCGGGTTGGCTTTTTTTGATGACGAGAGATACTGCACATAGTTTGTCACGGTATGTGTCTCCCAGTATTCGTCGAGATTGGGATGAGTCGTCGTAAGATGCCACATCTCCACGCTGTCGCCCATGATCTGACTGAAGTTCTTTACAGCTCCGATGCTGAGGTAGTCGGTATATACATCACGCTTTACTATATCGGTAGGTATGCCCCTACGACTGATCTTTCCATCCCAGAAGTCGCGCGTGTTGACGTACTGGAACCAATATTCGAAATCGAACATATCGACAAGGCACAAAGCACCGTTGTGGTGGTCGTCGTCGCCGCGGAACCAGTCGGTCACGGGTGCCTGCGGTGTCACTGCTTTTATTGCGGGATGTAGCGAGAGGGCTGCCATTGTCGAGTAGAATCCGGGGTAGCTGATGCCATGCACACCGATGCACTGATTGGAGTGGGTGTTGCGGATGAGCCATTCAGCCGTGTCGTATGTGTCGCTTGCTTCGTCAGTCTGCTTGCCTTTCTTGTTGGGGATGTACGGCCTGATGTCTTCAAACACCCCTTCACTCATATTCTTTCCGCGCACGTCTTGATATACAATAATGTATCCGTTTCGCAGGTATTCGTAATAACCTACAGGCGAGAAATGCTGGAATCGGCCTTCTCCGTACGGAGCACAGCCGTAGCACTGACGGTTCATCAGTATCGGATGTCGGCTGCTGTTATCACGCGGTTCGTAAATTGCAGTAAATAGTCGGATGCCATCGCGCATCGGTATCATCACCTCCCGAGTGTGGCAACCAGTGTAAAAAGTAGGATAATGTTTCGCATAATTATGTTTTTTTGAAGTTCTGTCATTATGAAATCACAATACAAAGTTACGCATTTTGGTCCGAACAATCGCCATCAGAAATGAAAAAAGTGATGCTAAGTGCTTAAAATTAGGCTCATGAGCAAAAAAACTTCGGTTTTCTTTTTCCCAATTCGATAAAAGTTCGTAACTTTGCGCGCTGTTTATAAGTCCCGACAAGAATAGAGCAGAATAATTAATGTAAGAAAAGATATGTCAAAAGTTTGTCAAATTACAGGTAAGAAGTCAGTGATAGGCAACAATGTGTCTCACTCACTGCGCAGGACAAAGAGACGTTTCAACGTCAACCTGTTCACAAAGAAGTTCTACTATGTAGAAGAAGATTGTTGGATTGTATTGAAGGTCAGCGCCGCCGGTCTTCGCATCATCAACCGCATAGGTCTCGATGCAGCATTGCGTCAGGCTGTAGCAAAGGGCTACTGCGAGTGGAAAGACATCCAGGTTATTGAATAATTATAAGGAGATATAGTCATGGCAAAGAAAGCTAAAGGAAACAGAATTCAAGTCATCCTGGAATGCACAGAGATGAAAGACAGCGGACTTCCTGGAACATCACGCTACATCACAACGAAGAACCGCAAGAACACTCCAGACCGTCTGGAACTTAAGAAGTACAATCCGATTCTGAAGAAGATGACCATCCACAAGGAAATCAAGTAAAGACGGAGCCACCCTCCCTACTCTCCCCAAGACGGAGCGAGGCACATGCCCAAGGGAAATGGTAAATCAGTAAATCGTAAATCAATAAGATATGGCAAAGAAAGCGGTTGCAACCCTCCGTTCAAAGGACGGTCGCGCATATACCAAAGTAATCAAGATGTGCAAGTCGCCTAAGACTGGTGCATATATGTTTGAAGAGAAAGTGCTCCTCAACGAAGATGCCAAGGCTTACGCCAACAGCTAATCGATAAATACAACGACCCAGTTTACGAGGCTCGCCCGACACGATGTGCCGGGCGAGCCTCGTTTTTCTTGTCCAGCACATCATCCTTGCTGACTCTGCACATCATCCATGCTGACTCAACACATCATCCTTGTTGCCCCAGCACATCTTCGGCAGCCGCATGTGCGTCCAGCATTCTTTTTTTACAAACAAAGTGTAATAATTGCTAAAATATCACAAAGTTAAGAAAAAAAACGCATGATAAGAGTTGTCGTATCACAATTTATTCTTAACTTTGCAGTGAAAACATGTTGCCCACCAGGTTCGATGCCCGACAGGCATACACCCCAACGGCACTAACCAACCATATTTTTAGGATAAGCAAACGCCTGCAACACAATGATTCGCCTTGCCTATCATAGAGTCGAAACATCGCAGATGCAGGCATATAGACTTTGGTATTATGAACTTATACATTCGTTATTTTGAGCAGGACACCCTCGCTACCAACATGGAAGAGGCTGTTGCATTTCTACAGACGGTACGCGACTTGAAGCTGACCGACGA